>CADCOU010000203.1 GCA_902803155.1 uncultured Lachnospiraceae bacterium
TCCTGGTTCTCACGGAACACGCCGCTCTGGCGCAGCAGGCAGTCAACGAGAGTTGTCTTGCCGTGGTCGACGTGCGCGATGATCGCGATATTCCTTATATCATCTCTGATCATTTTTATTCCTTCTTATTATTATATGAATAGTGCTTCTGACTTAAAAGACAGGTGCTATTTTATCACAACTCGGCGCCATTGCAAGGTGTAAACCATCTCCGGTCCTTGAATCTGCACTTCATGTGGTGTATATATCTGGTGTATATATCTTTTTAAAAGGAGAGAATACTGATATGAGCAAAGACAACAGATGGACAGCATACAATAAGAAACAGATGAAGGAGCTCCGGGATCTGGCGGAGGATTATAAGAACTTCCTCAACGCTGCCAAGACTGAGCGCGAAGCTGTGGCTGAGGTCACGAGGCGGATCGAGAAAGCCGGCTACCGCAGCCTGGAGACGGTCGTAAAGAAAGGGGAATCCCTGAAGGCGGGCGACAAGGTTTACGCAGTCTGGATGAAGAAAACGATGGCGGTCTTTACGATCGGAACGAAGAAGCTCGAGGAAGGGATCCGCATCCTCGGCGCGCACATCGATTCTCCGAGACTTGACCTCAAGCAGGTCCCGCTCTATGAGGATACTGAGATGGCGTACCTGGATACGCACTATTACGGGGGCGTGAAGAAGTACCAGTGGACGACGGTTCCTCTGGCGATCCACGGTGTAGTTGCGAAGAAGGACGGATCCGTCGTGGACGTAAAGATCGGTGAAGACGCCGACGATCCCGTTTTCTGCGTGACCGACCTGCTGATCCATCTGTCAAAGGACCAGATGGCGAAGAACCTCAGCGAAGCGATCGAGGGAGAAAACCTGGACGTCCTGATCGGATCGCAGCCGATGATTTTTGACAAGAAGACAAAAGAAGCGGACAGGAAGGATCCGGTCAAGCAGAATATTCTCGCGATCCTGAAGGAGAAATACGATATCGAAGAAGATGATTTCCTCTCTGCGGAACTGGAGATCGTTCCGGCCGGAGCGGCGAGGGATCTCGGATTTGACCGCAGCATGGTCGCCTCTTACGGCCATGATGACCGTGTGTGCGCGTTCAGTTCTCTGGATGCGTTTCTCCGCGTGGAGAACCCGGAGTATACTGCCTGCTGCCTGCTGACAGATAAGGAAGAGATCGGTTCAGTCGGTGCAACCGGCGCGCACAGCCATTTCTTTGAGAATACCGTCGCGGAACTCCTGGACCGCCTCGGTCAGTATTCCGAATTATCACTGCGCAGGAGCCTGGCATCCTCCAGGATGCTGTCTTCCGATGTATCCGCAGCGTTCGATCCGCTATACTCCGGTGCCTATGAGAAAAGGAACGCCGCATATTTCGGACATGGGATCGTATTTAACAAGTATACCGGATCCAGGGGAAAGTCCGGAAGCAACGACGCGAATGCAGAGTATTTTGCCTGGGTGCGCAGGGTTATGGATGACGCGGATGCAGCGTTCCAGACAGCGGAACTCGGCAGGGTGGATCTCGGAGGCGGCGGAACGATCGCCTATATCAGCGCGCAGTACGGGATGAATGTAGTTGACGCGGGAGTCGCAGTCCTGAACATGCATGCGCCTATGGAAATTGTCAGCAAGTCCGACCTCTATGAAGCGCGTAATGCTTATGTGGCTTTCCTGAAAGCTTCCGACTGAGCGTATGCAAAAACACTCAGGTCTGCCGCCGGCTCTGCAGTAAGGATGAGCAACGTCGGGATCAGGAGGGAGACACGATGCTGAATATCGTACTGTATGAACCGGAGAAACCGGCCAATACCGGAAACATAGGAAGGACGTGCGTGGCGGTCGGTGCGAAACTGCATCTGATCGAGCCGGTATCTTTCAGTCTGTCAGACAGCCACCTGAAGAGAGCAGGAATGTATCACTGGAAATATCTGGAGGTGGAGCGGTACGCTGACTTTCAGGATTTTCTGGACCGCAATCCGCAGGCGCTGCTTTATCCGGTTGAGACAAACGGAAGAAACCTCTATACGGAAGTGTCCTATCCGGACGGAGCCTATCTTATGTTCGGCAAGGAGAGCAGCGGGATCCCGAAGGAGATTGTGGACTGTTATCCGGAGACCAGCGTGCGCATCCCCATGAAGGAAAATGTGATCTCCATGAACCTCAGCGACTGTGTCTCCGTCGTGCTGTTTGAGGCACTGCGGCAGCAGAGGTTTCCGGGACTGGACTAAAGAATTTATCGGAAGAACTGCCGGGATATGTTCACATGGAATGGCTCTGTGCTATAATGACACATATCGCAGAGGAATATACTGCGCATCGGCAAAGGAACACCGCAGAGGGTATTTACAAACAGATTGAGGCTGGACGCCGGAAAGGGGTAACATGGGACTTTTTGATGAACTGAAGGATAAAGCGAAGGAAGCCCTGGAGAAGACGGATCTCGATGATAAGATCATCGCCAAAGCGGGCGAACTGAAGGATAAAGCGAAAGAAGCCCTGGAGAAGAGTGATCTCGACGATAAAATCATCGCAAAAGCAGGCGAGCTGAAGGATAAGGCAAAAGAAGCCCTGGAGAAGACTGATATCGACGATAAGATCCGTGCCAAAGCAGGTGAACTGAAGGATAAGGCAGCGGAATTCCTCGGTGATAAGGCAGCAGAAGCAACAGATGCGGTCGAAGAGGTAAAAGAGACTGCGGAAGAAGAGCCAAAGGCTGAAGCATAAGAACAGTTTGCAGAATGAGCAATAGCGTGGCTGACAGCCACGCTATTGTTTATTTATGGCGCCGGTGGCAGATTCAGTCTCTTTGTGGTATCATTACGAAAGCAGTCAGGCGGAACATAAGGGACGGTCTGATCAGGCCACAGGGAATGCTGTATGTACAGAGAGGAAACAGTCGGGGAGATCTCAGACGGCAGATTGTATACCGGCAGCGATATGGTGCGTATCGGAACGGACGACTGTGCCGGCTGCAGCGACTGCTGCAGGATGGATCCGGTCATCGTGCTCGATCCGTGCGACGTGTTCGAAATCAACAGGTTTCTGGGAGAGAGCGCGGAAGATCTCCTGGACATAAAGATAAAACTGAAGGTAATCGACGGACTGATCCTGCCGGTCCTGAAGATGGATGCGGACGGCGCCTGCACATTTCTCGGGGAAGACGGCAGATGCACGATCCATACGTTCCGGCCTGGAATCTGCAGACTGTATCCGCTCGGGCGCAGCTGGGAAGATGGAGACTTCCGCTATATCCTGCAGGTCAATGAATGCACGCACTGCACCGGAGCAAAGATCAAAGTGAAAAAATGGCTCGGGATCCCGGACCTTGCGGCATACGAAGAATACTGCCGCAGATGGCATAACTTCCTCGAACAGGTCCGGCACTTTCTTGAGCAGGCCGACCCGGAAGGCACATACCGAAGAGAGATCTGCACGTACCTCCTGAGGCAGTTCTACTTCTGTGACTGGAGCGCGGATGACTTCTATCCCGCATTCGAAGAGAAGCTGGCAGAAGCAGAGAAGCGCCTCGGCTTCGCGGGCTGATTGGGCAGGATTATGTTATCAGAGATACGGAAATACCGTGAAATCATCGTATACATTATCGTCGGCGGACTGACGACACTGGTGAACTGGCTGGTGTATGCAGCTCTTGTAGAGGGCCTGCACTGGGGGATCACCGCTTCCAATGCGGCGGCCTGGATCGCGGCGGTTGCTTTTGCATACATCGCAAATAAGGTCTGGGTCTTCCGGAGCTTCGACTGGAGTCCGGCATTCGTGCTGCGGGAAGCGGTATTGTTCGTGTCGGCCAGAATCCTGACCGGTATCCTGGAGATCGGAGCGGTGCCGCTGCTGGTGAAGCTGGGTCTGAACCAGACCCTGTTCGGGGTTACAGGGATGTGGGCAAAGGTCCTGGTGAGTGTGGCCGTTGTGATCCTGAATTATGTATTTTCAAAACTGGTGATCTTCAAAAAGAAAGCTGGATAAAGACAGTAGTTATGTTATCAGTAATTATTCCTTCCTATAACGAGCAGGAGATCCTTCCGCAGACTGCAGAGGTACTCAGCCGTCTTCTGACAGAGGAGCACATTCCGTATGAACTGATCTTCGTGGACGATGGATCAAAAGACCTCACCTGGGACGAGATCATCCGTGCTCATGCGAAAGATGAGAACGTTCACGGGGTTCATTTTTCCAGAAATTTCGGGAAAGAGGCGGCAATCTTTGCCGGTCTCTCGCAGGCTCTGGGAGACTGCGCCGCGGTGATGGACTGCGACCTGCAGCATCCGCCGGGAACACTGGTGGAGATGTACCGGAAGTGGGAAGAGGGCTATGAGGTCGTGGAAGGCGTCAAGCGCACCAGGGGAAAAGAGACTGGTTCGCACCGTGCGGCAGCCGGCATTTTCTACCGCATCATGTCCAAAGCGGTCAGGATCGATATGACCCGCGCCTCCGACTTTAAACTTCTGGACCGAAGGGCAGTGGACAGCCTGCTGGAGATGCCGGAGCGGAACGCGTTTTTCCGTGCGATGAGCTCGTGGATCGGATACCGGCGCGCACAGGTAGAGTTTGATGTGCAGGAGAGAACCGCAGGAGAGTCGAAATGGACGACTGCACAACTGGTCTCGTATGCAGTCAGCAATATCGTCGGGTATTCCACAGCTCCCATGCAGATCGTGACCGGTGCCGGCGTTGCGGTTTTCCTGCTCGCAGTTGTCCTGGGGATTCAGACGCTGGTGCGTTATTTCACAGGACATGCGGTGGAAGGATTTACCACCGTTATACTTCTGATCCTCCTGATCGGCAGTATCATCATGGTCTCGCTGGGGATCATCGGCTACTATATAGCAAGGATCTATGAGGAAGTAAAGGGAAGACCGAAATACATTATCTCAGGGAAGATATAACCGGATGCACGCCCCGTATTTGCCGGAGTGTGCATTTTTCTTTTCGAAGAAAGTATGAAAAATGGAATTCGGATATTGAGAACCCGGAATGAAATTGATATAATGCCATACGGTTTTAGAGCTGAATGGAGTGAAATAGCATGAGCAACAAGGAAACAGTACAGCAGGACACAGAGAAAAAAGCCCCTGAGGAGAAGAGTACCGAAACGGGCAGAAACAGCAGATATTTACCGGAGAAAACGCGCTGGAAGGTGATCCGGGTCATCCTGGACATCGTGATCTTCCTGTTTATCGTTGCGGGCAGAAGCGCGCAGTGGGCAGTGGAAGAATGGGGTGAACTGACCTTTGACGAGGTTGTGTTCACTCTGACGCAGCCGCTGAAAGGAGCGGATTCCGGGATCTTCCTGAGTCATTTCCTGTACGCGGTGCTTCCGGCCATCATCATCCTGTTTGTGCTGATCCTGATCTACCGGCTGTTCCTGTCACTGAAACAGCCGCCGAAGGGTAAGAAGGTAAAAGGCGCGGACGGGAAGAAGCAGATCATCCCTCCTGTCCTTACAGAGGAAGAAAAAGCGGCGCTCGATGCGGATCACGCGAAAAAGAATACGAAGCCGAGGCGGCTTCTGCGCATGTGGCTCCGTCCAGCCTGCGCAGTGCTCGCAGTCATCTTCGGCGCGATCCAGATCGCCGGACTGTGGAACAAGCTCGGCGTCTCCGAGCATATCCGCTCACTCGGTGAATCATCCACCTACATTGAGGACAATTACGCGGATCCCGCCCAGACGCAGCTGACATTCCCGGAAAAGAAACGCAATCTGATCTACATTTTCCTGGAATCCATGGAAGTTTCCTATGCAGATGAAGAAAACGGCGGCCTGTTTGACACGAACTATATCCCCAGACTGACAGAGATCTCAAAGGAAAATGAAAACTTTTCCGGTACCGGCAGCAGCGTGCTGAACGGCGGCAATTCGCTCAAATACAGTACCTGGACCATGGGCGGTATGTTTGCGGCAACATCCGGGCTTCCGCTGAAGATCCCGATCGAGGTCAAGGGCGTCGGGACCAACTTCATGAACACGCAGGAGTCATTTTTCCCGAATCTGATCTGCCTTGGCGATATCCTTCAGGCACAGGGCTACACGATGGACATGTCATTCGGATCCGACGCGACATTCGGAGGAAGGAGACTCTGTTTCACGGAGCACGGAAACTATACATTCCATGACTGGAAATACTATACGACAGACGGCGAACTTCCCAGCGACTACAAAGTCTGGTGGGGATTTGAAGACGAGAAGCTGTTCGGATTTGCCAAGGACCGACTGAATGAGCTCGGATCAGCGGAAGAGCCGTTTGCGTTTACTCTGCTGACCGTAGATACGCACTATCCGGAAGGATATGTATGCAGACTGTGCGGGGATGAGTACGACGAGCAGTATGCAAACGTTATCCGTTGTTCGGACGATCAGGTATCTGATTTCATTGAGTGGTGTCAGCAGCAGCCGTGGTATGAGAATACGACCATCGTTCTCTCCGGCGATCATCCGACGATGAACAAGGAGTTCTGTTCTTCCGCATCGTATGATTATCAGAGGAAATGCTACACGGCATATATCAATGCCGCTGCAGAGCCGGAACGGACGGATTTCCGTGAATACGCGACAGTAGACAACTTCCCGACCACTCTGGCGGCACTCGGAGTTGAGATCGAGGGCAACCGCCTGGGACTCGGTACCAACCTGTTCTCGAGTGAGGATACGCTTATAGAGAGGGACGGTCTGGAGTATGTCAACACCGAGCTGCAGAAGTCTTCCGACTGGATGGACGAGCAGTCCAACCTGAAGGAAGTGACGGCGGATATCGAATACGGCGACTATGATCCGGAGAACCATACGATCACGATGAAGCTCTCCAACGTGACAAGCGATCAGGTCGAAAGCTTCCATGTTTCGATGCACATGTACGGCTATCTGGTCAACGACAAGGACTATGTATCATGGACGGATTCTGTCGAAGAGGAAGAAGGCGTACATGTCGTAACGATCAAGATCCCGGTGAATCAGGCCTTCAGCGGGAGGATCAAGATACAACCGCACTGCATGATCGACGGAGTCCGCGGCATCCATCTGGATACGCATTACTATCATCTGAAATATGACGAAGGAGGAGAAAACGCGGAGGCATACCAGTGCAACCGTTATGGTGAGGAACTGAAGAAACCGACCTTCGGAGATAAGGTGAAAGACTGGTGGGATGGTATCTGGCCGTTCTGATCTTCCGATACGGTAATCCGATGAACAGAGTAATCTGAAAAACCGCCCTGCAGCAGGTGAGGCGCTGCGGGGCGGTTTTTTGAGCGATAAGGCGGCTGAACGAGCATGCTCATCCGATAGTCTGATATGATACGGAATTAAACTGCAGGTACAGATCTGCGCCGGTCTACAGATCGATCTCGATCTTCCGGCCGGTAGGCTGATACCGGTAATAGCGGACCCCGGCGGCATTAAACATCCGCATGGACGCGATATTGTTCGGAGAATCGCGGTATTTGTCATCCCCGTAGATCACCGTACGGATCCCGGACTGGATCACTGCTTTCGCGCATTCATTGCAGGGGAAGAGTGTCACATACAGACGGGCTCCTTCCAGACTGCCTCCGCGGTAATTCAGGATCGCGTTGAGTTCGCTGTGGACCGTATAGGGATATTTGGTCTCAAGTTCGTTTCCGTCAGCGTCCTTACGCCTCCATGGAAATTCATCGTCCGAGCAGCCCACCGGCAGGCCGTTGTAGCCCATGGAGAGGATCTTGTTGTCGGTGCTGACGATACAGGCTCCGACCTGTGTGTTCGGATCCTTGGACCGCATGCCTGCAAGGGTGGCAACTCCCATAAAGTACTCATCCCAGGAGATATAGTCTTTTCTTTTCTCGCTCATGTGCGGCATCTCTCTTTCTTGTCCCGGATTCAGGGTTTTCAGATCCTAAACATCCTGTTACTTCGTTCCGAAGATGCGGTCACCGGCATCTCCGAGACCCGGGACGATGTAGCCGATCTCATTGAGATGATCATCCAGCGCTGCGATGTAGATGTCAACGTCCGGATGTTCTCTCTGCACTCTCTCTACGCCGACTGGTGCCGCGATCAGGTTCATCATGCGGATATGTCTGCAGCCATGCTGCTTCAGCAGCGTGATTGCCGCTGCCGCACTGCCGCCCGTGGCGAGCATCGGGTCTACGACGAAGACTTCACGCTGGTCGCAGTCTTCCGGAAGCTTGCAGTAGTATTCAACCGGTTCCAGCGTTTCGGGATCACGATACAGACCGATATGACCGACTTTGGCAGCGGGGATCATGGTTAGCATACCGTCTACCATACCGAGTCCTGCGCGAAGGATCGGGACGACTGCCAGCTTGCGGCCTGACAGTTCCTTGACAGTGGTCTTGCAGATGGGAGTCTCGATCTCAACATCTGTAAGCTTCAGATCGCGGGTTGCTTCATAACACATCAGCCCTGCGATCTCCGAAACAATCGTGCGGAAATCTTTGGTGCCGACTTCCTTTCTCCGGATAACGCCGACTTTGTGCTGGATCAGCGGGTGATCGAGAATCGTAACTTTAGACATTCTGAGCTTCCTCCTCTTGTGTGCCTGCCGGCGTGTGAAGCCGGACTCCTGCTTTGATGCGGCTGCTGGTGGTAAAGTTTCAATATAGCTGAACTCCTGCTGTGCGGGAGTGTATCGCACAATGTCATAACTTTCCGGATATCTGCTTTATCACAGATTCTGTCTGCAGGATCATGTATTGGAAATCATGTCAGATGCTTCCGGCGAACGGGACAGTTCTTCTGCGCTCAGGATCGACGCAAGCCGGAGAACCTGGGCGTGCAGCATCTCAAAACAGCGATTATAATCTGCCAGGGAACCGCCGTACGGATCTTCCACTTCTTCTTCCGCCTGTATATAGGAAGAGAGGGCGAAGACGTTTTTGGCATCCTCATGATCTTTCAGCAGACGTTCCTTCTGGAGGGAATCGATCGTCAGTATCAGAGTTCTGTCATCAAAATCATCTCCCGTCAGCTGATCACTGATATGATCCTTCATAGACAGGGAGTGACTGACCAGTACGGCTTCCGCCTTCGGATTGATCGGCTCGGGAAACAGCACAACCAGACCCTTGGAAGTGATGAGGATATCCTCCAGCAGGAATTCACGCTGCAGGATCGCTTCTGCCATGGGACCGGTTGCAGTATCGCTTTCACTGACAAAGATTAGCTTATCGTAATGTTTCACGTGGACGCTCCTTACACCTGGATGATCTGGTGGCCGGCTGCCTTGATCAGCCTGTTCATAATAGCTGCTCCCAACTGAGGTGTATCAAATGCCTCCGAGTATATTACGCTGACATGCAGATCGTCGAATTCCCGCAGGATTCCGAACAGACGCTGCGAGATCGTGATCTCATCCGACCGCGTGCCTGCCGAGCGGACAATACCGTGTGCATATACGGATGCGTCTTCATCGGTGGCAATAATACCGGCCAGACCTCCGGATTCCTCCGCCTGACGGGCAAGATCTTCGATCTTTGCCCGTACGGCAGCCTCACTGCCTTCTACGATGGTGAGGGATGCTTTCGGCGCATAATGCCGGTATTTCATACCGGGAGCCTTTGGGCGGAAAGCAGGATCTTCCGAGTGAAGTCCCGGATCCATCCGAACTTCCCCGAGAACAGACTGAAGCATCTCCAGACTGATGAAACCCGGTCGCAGAACCAGGGGAACATCTTCGGTCAGATCAATGATGGTTGATTCTATTCCGATCCCGACAGGGCCGCCGTCGATGATCATATCGATTTTTCCGTCCAGGTCAGCCTGTACGTGTTTTGCTTCGGTCGGACTTGGCCGGCCGGATGTATTGGCGCTGGGAGCCGCGATGTATCCGCCGCTTTTGCGGATCAGCTCCAGAGCGGCCGGATGTGAGGGCATGCGGACAGCCACGGTGTTCAGGCCGCCGGTTGTTTCAAGCGGGACCGCAGGGCTTTTGCTCAGGACCATGGTCAGAGGGCCGGGCCAGAAAGCATCCGCAAGCAGTCTGGCAGCAGATGGTATGTCCGATACGATTTTTTCAAGCGCACCCATGTCTGCGATATGGACGATGAGAGGGTTGTCGGAAGGCCTTCCCTTCGCTGTGTATATCCTCCGGGAAGCATCCGGATCCAGGGCATCGCCGCCCAGTCCGTATACTGTTTCGGTCGGGAAAGCGACCAGTCCTCCGCTGCGGATGATTCTTCCGGCAAGAGTCATCAGTTCCGGATCGATGCGGTTTGTCATGTCTGCTAGGATAGTGTTCATGCGTTCCCTCTTTCTGAGCGCAATTATACCACAAACTGACACATTTTCACATGTGGGTGGTGCATTTTTCCCAGAGTGTGATATACTGGCATTACTACTATTTTTTGGAGGTCCATCTGCTATGGAAGAGGAAATGAAGGCACCGGTAACTGAAACTGTCGAAGAAGTCAAAGAAGTGGCTGCAGCGGCAGAGGAAACTGAAGTCGTAGAAGCAGCTGAGGCAGAGGAGGCCTCTGCTCCCGCGGAAGAACCGGAAGCAAAGGAAGAAGCCCCGGCTCCGGCGGAAAAGCCTGCGGAATCCATGGCGGATTATGAAGCAGAGATTGATGCATCGCTGCGGAGATACGAGAGGGATGAGAAGGTCAAATGCACAGTGATCAGTGTTGACCAGGATAAGATCATGGTCGAACTGGGATCGACGACCGGCATCATCCGCAAACAGGATGTCACCGACGATCCGTCCTTTAACCTGCAGGAGAATATCAAGCCGGGTGATGAGATCGAGGCAACCGTTCTCCGTTCTGATGACGGCCACGGTCACGTCGTCCTGTCCATGAAGGCTGCGGCTGCTGCAAAGGCATGGGAGAGACTGACCAGCCTGCTTGGTTCGAAGGAAGATGTTGCGGTCAAGATCACCGGAATCACCAAAGCCGGTGTCATCACGGTGCTGGAAGGTGTCCGCGGATTTATCCCGGCATCCAAGCTGAGCCTCGGTTATGTTGCGGAAGATGATCTTCAGAACTGGATCGGCAAGTCGATAAACGCACGCGTGATCACAGCCGAAAAAGAAGGAAGGAAACTGGTTCTCTCTGCGAAAGAGATCCTGAGAGAGAAGGAAGCACAGGAGCGCAAGGATGCAGCGGCGCAGATCAGGGTCGGACTGGTAACGGACGGCGTAGTAGAAACCATTAAGGATTACGGTGCATTTGTCAGCCTTGGCAAGGGCGTGACGGGACTGCTCCATGTATCCCAGATCAGCCAGAAGCGTATCAAGACTCCGTCTGAAGTGCTGAAGGAAGGTCAGACAGTCAGGGTCAAGGTCACGAAGGTCGCGGACGGAAGAATCAGCCTGAGCATGAAGGCTCTGGAAGAGTCTGTTGCACCGGAAGCCGAAGAAGAGAAAGAGGAGATCAATTTCAAACTTCCGAAGAGTGAAAACATCGGTACCGGACTCGGTGACCTGCTGAAGGGGCTGAAACTGAACTGATCTCCGGAAATGACCGGCCGTAAGGTTTCGTTTCGGGAACCGGAGCGGGCAGATATATGAAAACGAATCCAATGTAAGACAGAGAAACCCTCCCGACCGATCCGGTCAGGAGGGTTTTTAATTATTTCGGTTTTGAGCCCGGGATCTCTGTGACTTCAGCTAATGCATGGGAGATAACAGGTTTTCTTTCGTGCGGGTTACATCCCGCGTGACTTTTTTACACAGGCCTTCTCCGCCTCGATGACGGCGCTCCGGAATCCCTTTTCCTCCAGAACGCGCACAGCTTCCATGGTCGTGCCGCCCGGAGAACAAACCATATCTTTCAGCACGCCCGGGTGAGATCCGGTCTCAAGCACCATCTTTGCGGAACCGAGGACCGCCTGCGCTGCAAATTTGTATGCCTGTGCACGCGGCATGCCGTCTGCGACCGCTCCGTCCGCCATGGCTTCTATGAGCATAAATACGTAAGCCGGTGAGCTCCCTGATACGGAAGTGACGACATCCAGCAGGTTCTCCGGAACGACCTCAGCTTTTCCGAAGCTTTCCAGGATCGCCATGACCTGTGCCAGGTCGTCATCTGTGACCAGCTCATTTCTGCAGACCCCGGTCATGCCTTCTTTGACCATTGCCGGCGTATTGGGCATGGTGCGGACGATTTTCAGATCTCTTCCGAACTGTTCCCGCAGCCAGGAGAGAGTCTTGCCGGGTGCGATCGTAACGATGACCGTTTCCTGGCGCACTGCATCTCGGATCTCTTCGATCACTTCCTCATAGTATTGCGGCTTAACGGACAGGAACAGGATATCTGCGCCGGAGGCGGCTTCCATATTGGTGACGCAGGCGATCTTCAGGCGGTTCCGGATCCGCTCCTGTGCGGCGGGACTGCTGTCGGAAGCCATAAGATCGCCGGGGACGGAGATTCCGGATGACAGGATACCTCCGATTATGGCAGATGCCATGTTTCCGCATCCAATAAAAGCTGTTTTCATCTGTTATTTTCCTTTCTTGGCTTCTCTGAGTTATTAATTCATCATAAAGTATAAATATTGGTCAGATTCGCGTCAAGTTTGGCGATTTTTGTGCCTTGACACAGAAATGAGGCACGAGTAGAATTAAAACAAATGTAACAAATTTGTAATTTGCACGTCCGAAGATTAAAAACAGTTTTCATTTCCATGAACGGACGTTTGGGTGTGAGAGAAAACGGGGGGAAGAATTCATGAAAAAACGGCTGAGTGCCATGCTGATCGCGGCTGCAGCGCTGATGCTGGTGTCCGTACCTGTACGGGCAGAATTCGTTACAACTCGAAAAGGAACTGCATATAAGACTGCGTCAGGTTCTTATGCGACCGGTATGCAGACGATCGACGGGAATATGTATTTCTTCGATGCCGGAGGAATCCTGCAGAAGAATCAGTGGGTCACCGCGAACGGTAAGCGGTATTATGCAGGCAAGGATGGTGTCATTCGAACCAATGCCTGGATCAAGAAGACGTATTATGTCACTGCGACCGGTGAAAAGGCGAAAGGCCTTACAGAGATCAAGGGCAGATTATATTATTTTAACCTGAAGACCGGAAAACTGATGAAAGGCAGGATCCGGGCCACATCCCGAACCGTCTATGTCACGAATGCAAAAGGGGTGGTGCTGCAGAATACTTTCTTCAGCGAGAAGGGAAAGCGGTACTATGCGAAAGAAGACGGTTCGCTGGCAGCCGGCCTGACAAAGATCGGGAATAATTTATACTTTTTCCATCGCAAGAACTTTAAGATGATGAAGAGTATAAAGCGTACGATCAACGGAAAAACCTACTATTTTCAGAAGAAGGGAAGAGCCGCCCGCAATAAATGGATTAAGTTAAAGGGGAAGTACTATTATTTCCAGAATGACGGCACCATGGCAGTCAACCAGACCATTGGAGATTATTATGTCGGATCCGACGGCAGACGGCTGAAAAAGGTTCAGAAAAACAATGTCAATAAGATCGGCGGAAAGTACTATCTGATAGACAGCAATGGCAAGACGTACAAGAGTTGCTGGGTCACGATCGGTGATGAAAAGTATTATGCCGGAGCGGATGGAGCCGCGCTGACCGGTCTGCAGACAATCGGCGGCATACAGTATTATTTCAATGAAAAAGGCGTGATGGAAAAAGACACGCTGGCCGTTGTCGGCAAGACAGTCTATACGATCAACAAGAGCGGCCGAATTACGAAGGTCAGCACGGCGATCGGAGAAGCCATTGCCGCATATGGCCAGAAGTTCGTAGGCAACCCGTATGTATACGGCGGAACGAGCCTGGCGAACGGTGCTGACTGTTCCGGATTTGCATTATCTGTATTCGCTCATTTCGGCATTAAGCTGCTGCGTGTATCAGATGATCAGATGAAAGGCCCTTCCGCGGCTTTGCAGAAACAGGGCTACAAGAAAGGTACGGTGATCAAGGATAAAAACCTGCTTCCGGGAGATCTGATTTTCTACGGAACTGCCAACTATTCGTCCCATACCGCAATCTATATCGGAAAGAATAAAGTTGTTCATGCCGCCAATACAGTGATGGGCATAATCATTACGGACATTGACTGGTGTCCGGGACGGGTCAAGAATCATGCAATGCGTTACTGGGCATAATAAGAACAGTATCTGCAAAACAGGATCTAATTGAATAAATGCATAAAAAACAGAAGCTTCCCGGCAGGGAGGCTTCTGTTTCTGTGTTATGAAACCGATAACAGATCATGAAAGGTGAACCACAGCCGGATCCATCCTGGACAGATTGAAACAGCCGGTACATGCCATGGCTTTTTTCAATTCCGCATTTACCTCCGCCAGGTATGACGCCATCGCATCGGCGCCGCCGTTTTTGATTGCAGTCATCAGCGGACGGCCGATACAGACTGCGTGGGCTCCGAGAGCGAGAGCCTTGAAAGCGTCCATGCCCGACCGGATATCACCATCCACGAAGAGCGGCACCGGCTTTTTCAGGCTCTTTCTTATCTCGGGCAGCGCCTTGAGCGGCGGGACTGCATAAGAGATCCGGTTGTTATGATGCGATATGACCAGTCCCTGCGCTCCTGCATCGACCGCTTCCTCCGCGTCATAGGTACTCAGTACGCCCTTTGCGATGACAGGAAGAGAGGTGGCAGAGCAGATCTCTCTCAGTTCTTCTGTCCGGATCGGAGACATCTCATAGCCGTCTACGATATCCGGAGAACCGTCAGACCCGAAGGGATGGTCAATATCGATCCCCACGGCCAGCAGTCCCAGCTTTTCGGCATGCCGGATCTTCTGATAGATGAGATCCCTGTCCGTGTAGGGCTTGATGATCTCGATCATGGGCGCTCCGGAAGACGCGCAGAGTTCGACTTCTTTCTCATCAGCCATGCCGAGCCAGAGGATGACATCTGCTTTGGCGGCGCCTTCCGCATAAGCTTTCGTTGCTCCGTCAAACATGAAATGATCCAGATGTGACAGCGCGGCGGTCATTACAGGAGATGAAAACTTTCTCCCGTATAGATCCATGGTCAGATCCGGACTGACCGAATTCATATATCTTGTCTCAACTAAAAGGGAATCCAGGTACTTTCTTGTGATGACATTTGAGTTTCCGCTGTTTTCAGACATAATGCTCTCCTTCTTCATCTCCTCAGTGGGGATCTCAACGGGTCATCTAATATTTTAATAGTGTTCCTTGACTTCGACAAGCAGGCCCAGCGCATCCGCAGTGTCGAAGTACTCATATACCTCATCCGCGGCGCATTCTGCCTGGAGACGCAGTATTTCCCGGATACGCCGAACAGGCCGGAGTTCCCGTCCAATCTGTTCCGGGCAGGCGAAAAACTGGTCACAAAGACGATCTACCGTTTCCGGACAGAGTAAGCCTGTATGGCGGGAGGCAATGGAGGAAAAATGAATACATTTTCGATTGATGGTAAGGTAATGGTGATCATCGGCGGCACTAACGGTATCGGCCGCGGTCTGGTCGACTACTTCGTGGAGCAGGGCGTCACCGTCATTGCGATCGGAAGCAGGGAGGATACCGCGCGGCGAACTGGGGACGATCGATGACATTGCCAGCGCAGTGCATTATCTTGTGAGCGGACATGCGGACATGGCGAGCGGATCGATCCTGGTCATCGACGGCGGATGGACAAGCGTATGATTCTTATGTAACATCTAGATGGGGGATGGTCTCCCGTTTCGTTACATCTTCAGGCAGACCTGAATGAATACATAGTCTTTGTACAGATGCAGGATCGTGCAGTGAAAGGAGAGATTTGGCATGGAGAAGAACTACAGGGCAGAACTGACAGGAGTGTTCGGGGACCCCGTGGAAGGGAATCCGACCGGCGTCATGGAGGAAGCCGCCTATGATGCTCTGGGACTGAATTACCGCTATATCACGATGAAGGTGACTCCTGAGGGATTCCGGGATGCGATGAATGCGGTTAAGGCAATTCATATGAAAGGCGTCAACCTGACGATGCCTCATAAGATCACCGTGATCCCCTATCTGGACGAATTGTCTGAGGCAGCTTCGATCATAGGAGCGGTAAATACCGTCGTTGTACGGGAGGACGGGACACTGTTCGGAGAGAATACGGACGGGAAGGGATTTGTCGAAGCTCTCCTTCGCTATGGCGAGAGTCCTGCCGGAAAAAATATTGTGATCCTCGGAGCAGGCGGCGCCGCGAGAGCAATCGCGGTCGAATGCGCTCTTGCCGGCGCATCGAAGATCACGGTAATCAACCGGACTGCCCCGAAAGCAGAGGAACTGGCCGGACTGATCCGTGAGAACACGAAGGCGCAGGCGGAAGGGATCGCCTGGGAAGCAGGTCAGAAGATCCCTGCCGGTACGGATATCCTGATCAATGCGACCAGCATCGGTCTCGGGGATGACAGAGCAAACCGTCCCGACATCGGTTATGATTCGATCACCCCGGAGATGACAGTCAGCGACGTCGTTTTCAATCCGTCGGATACACTGTTCCTGCAGGGGGCAGCGGAGCGCGGTGCCAAAACGGTAAACGGGCTTGGCATGCTCGCCTGTCAGGGGGCAAGGAACTTCACGCTCTGGACAGGAGTCGAGGCTCCTCTGGAAGTGATGATCAATCAATTAAAAGAAGAATTTGGAGAAGTATAGACTGTGGCCCGGAATGGGAAGAACCATGATCAGTCACAGGATAAGGAAAAAGATATGGAAAGACATCTTGATATCCTCAAAAAGCAGGAAGAGATATTGCGGTTTAAGCGGTTTGATAACGAGTCCGCTTTTGAACTGGGCTGTTTTATGATGAAGCGCGCAAAGGAACTGTCGCTGCAGGTGGCGCTGTCGATCCGGTCTGCGGACGGAGCGGTTCTGTTTCAGTACCTCTGCAATGACGCGACTGCGCTGAATGACAACTGGCTCAGGCGCAAGACAAACACGGTCATTATGATGGGAGCCAGCTCCCTCCGCGGAACATACAATCTGGAGGGCAACGGGGAAAGTATCGAAGATAACGGGCTCTCCAAAGAAGACTATGCTTTGTGCGGAGGCGGTTTCCCGGTGCGGCTGGAAGGGATGGATCATGTGATCGGGGCAGTGTGCTGCTCGAATATGTATCATATAGCGGATCATGAATTCGTAGTTGACCGGCTCAGGGAGTATCTGAACCGTCCCGAGGCACCTTCGTATCCGTATACGCTGCCGTGATCCGGTCAGGAAGACGGCAGAGCATCCGTTCCTATGCGGCTCCGTGTTCTCTGCCGGTTTCCGGAAGGTTGCCGGCATAATCCTGCTATGGTACAATAACTGCAGTTTCATATGAAAGGTATGCGGTGCCGGAGCGGTGTCTGCGGATCATGGAAATGTTTCCGCAGTATACTGCAATGGTTAAAAGGGAAACAGGTGCAAGACCTGTGCGAACTCGTCACTGTGAGTGCGGAGTACGGTTATCGTTCCGATCGGAGCCACTGGGAATACCCGGGAAGGCAGATGGCCGTGTGGTGATGCATGAGCCAGGAAACCTGCCGCATGACCGGTACAGGGCTTTGCCCGGATCACGAGTAATTGGTCGTACTGTTATTACAGGGTATCCGTCTTCAACGCAGAATCCTGCGCCGGCGTTCCGGATTCCTTGTCTTTTCTGTATGCATTATGACTCACCCCGGGTAAACCCGGGGTGTTTTTCTTCTCTGTATAAGCAGACTTGAACAGGAGGGTAGTTATGAAGAAATTATGGAGCTTAGTGATCGCGGCAGCCATGGCAGCTGCGATGCTGTCAGGATCCGTACTGGCTGATGAAACAGAGGCATCGGACAAAGCCGCCGAATGCGCCGCCCTGATCGATGCGATCTACGTGCAGGAGAGGACCGATGATACCGACGCTCTCTGTGAACAGGCAAAGGCTGCATGGGATGCGCTGACGGATGAAGAGAAGGAGATGGTAGAGGGAGAATCGGCTGATCCGGATTACTTCGGAAGGGATACGGGAGATGCTTCCGCGGATGATCCGCTGAATGCAGATGAGATCGGTGAGAACGAGATCCTGGTCGTCAGCTTCGGAACTTCCTTCAATGACAGCAGGGCGGAAGATATCGGAGGCATAGAGAAGGCCATTGCCGCCGCATATCCGGACTGGTCTGTCCGCAGGGCATTTACAGCCCAGATCATCATCAACCACGTCCAGGCAAGAGACGGGGAGAAGATCGATAACGTGGAGCAGGCGCTGGAGAGAGCTGCTGCAAACGGCGTTAAGAATCTGGTGGTGCAGCCCACGCATCTGATGCACGGTGCGGAGTATGATGAACTCTGTGATGCTCTTGAGGCGTATCAGGATCAGTTTGACCAGGTTGTGGTTGCAGAACCGCTTCTAGGAGAAGTCGGATCCGATGCGACCGTGATCAATGAAGATAAGAAGGCAGTGGCGGAGGCGCTTACTGCCGAAGCGGTAGCGGATGCAGGATATGAATCCCTGGAAGAGGCGCAGGAAGACGGGACTGCATTTGTCTTCATGGGACACGGTACCGCTCACACTGCGAAAGTCAGTTACAGCCAGATGGCTTCGCAGATGAAGGAACTCGGATATTCCAATGTGTTCATCGGCACAGTTGAGGGCGAACCGGAAGAGACGGCATGCGGGAATGTCATTGAGGATGTGAAGTCTGCAGGCTATCAGAAAGTCGAACTCCGTCCGCTCATGGTTGTGGCAGGAGATCACGCCAACAATGACATGGCGGGTGAGGATGAGGATTCCTGGAAGAGCATGTTCGAAGCCGCCGATGCATTTGGCAGCATCGAGTGCCAGATCGCAGGGCTCGGAAGGATCCAGGCTGTGCAGGATCTGTATGTTGCCCACACCGGGAACGCCCTGGAAGAGCTTAAAAAAACTGAGCTGACAGGCCTTGCGGACGGGGAATATGAAGTCACATTTACAACGGACAGCTCCATGTTTAAGGTGAATGAAACGCTGGACAACAAGGCAGTCCTTACGGTGAAGGACGGGAAAATGACAGTCCATATCAGCCTGCAGTCCCAGAAGATCGTCAATCTCTTTCCGGGCCTTGCAGAGGATGCGAAGGCGGAAGGCGCTGAGCTTCTTGAACCGACGAAGGATGAGGTGACTTACAGTGACGGGACAACAGAGACTGTCAACGGGTTTGATGTACCGGTTCCGGCACTTGACACAGAATTTGACCTGGCACTGATCGGAACCAAGGGAAAGTGGTATGATCACAAGGTGACGGTTTCCTCACCTGTTCAATAAGAGGTATCTATGACCCGGTCCATTCACAAGACAGTAAAAATATTATTACTGACAGCCTTCGCGGCTGCATTCATTACAACCTCCTGCTGCGCGCAGGGGGTTGCTTCCATAGAGCAGACGAAAAAGACCATCCGCATCGGCATCACCATGGAAGGAGGCTCCGGGAAAGCATATATCCAGTCGCCTGTCGAAGTGACAGTGAAGAATGATGCCATAACGGCCAGGCTGATCTGGAGCAGCAAAAACTATGACTATATGATCGTGGATGGCGTCCGGTATGAAAATGAGAATCCCGGCGGAGAATCCACCTTCACGATTCCGGTCGCAACCCTGGATGAGCCGCTCACCGTAATCGGGGATACGGTTGCCATGAGTACGCCTCATGAGATCGAATACGTGATCACCTGGAACACGGGAGAAAACGCAGGAGATGAGGAAAATGGTTCCGAAGAAGGAGATCTGCAGGCAGAATCCGACGCGGGAGATCCTCTGCCGAGTGAAACGGACGGGGAAAATCCTTCCGACAGTTCCGTTTCGGAAAAGGAATTGGAAGAAGCGTTGGAAGCGGCCGGCCTGACATGCTCCGGGGAACTGGATCTGAAATATGCCACCGGCTTCAGAGCTGCGTATTATGGGGGCTATACCGTCATAGCCATCGACAATTCCGGGATCTATCTGCTTGTTCCGGAAGGCGGGGAAGTTCCGGCAGGGATACCGGAGGAAACGGTGATCCTGGAGAAGCCGCTGGACTGCACCTATCTGGTCTCGACGTCCGTGATGGACCTGCTCAGAGCGTGTGATGCCCTTGACAGGGTCAGACTGTCAGGAACCAGGGAGAGTGACTGGTATATAGACGAGGCAAAAGACGCCATGCAAAGCGGCGACATCGTCTATGCAGGCAGATACAGAGCACCCGACTATGAGAGGATCCTTGCGGAAGGCTGCGATCTGGCGATCGAAAACACCATGATCTACCATGAGCCTGCGGTGAAGGCAAAGCTGGAAGAACTGGGCATTCCTGTCCTGGTGGAGACCTCCAGCTATGAATCGCATCCGCTGGGCAGGCTCGAATGGATCAGACTGTACGGGATATTGTTTGACAGAGAGGCGGAAGCAGAAGAATGGTTCGATAAGCAGCTGCAGGAAGTGGAGCCGCTGCTGGAAGAGAAGCCGGATACCGGGAAGAGCGCCGCGTTTTTCTATGTTGCGGGGAACGGTATGATCAATGTCCGCAAGCCGGGAGATTATATCACCAAAATGATCGAGATGTCCGGAGGCCATTATATCCTGACAGATGCGGAAGAGGATGAAAATGCACTTTCGACCATGAACATGCAGATGGAAGACTTTTACGCAGCAGCATCTGACGCAGATGTCATCCTGTACAACAGTACGATCGGAGGGGAGATCACATCGGTAAGTGATCTTATCGGGATGAACCCTCTGTTTCAGGATTTCAGGGCCGTGGAGGACGGGCAGGTATACTGCGTGGAGCGCGGGTTTTTCCAGCATACAACCGGAATGGCGGAGTTTATTAAGGACCTTTGCAGCGTATGGGACGGTACCGGGGACAACTGTACATTTCTGAAGAAACTGGACTGAATCATGAACCGTAGAAGATATGTGCTTTATTTCAGTTTAATTACGGCAGCGATCATCGCTCTGACGTGGATGAATATCGCATGGGGAAGCGTGGATCTGTCCGCGGGGGAGATCTTCCGGATCCTGGGAGGAGACCGGAGCGATGTAATGCACTCGAATATCATATGCAGCATCCGGCTTCCGAGGACAGCTGCAGCGATCCTGCTCGGAGGGGCGCTTGCGCTCTCCGGCTATCTGCTGCAGACTTTTTTCCGCAATCCGATCGTCGGCCCATTTGTCCTGGGGATCTCTTCCGGAGCCAAACTGGCAGTGGCCCTGGCTATGATCCTGGTTCTTTCAGGCGGAAAGGAGATCGGCCTGTATACCATGGTGGCCGCTGCATTTGCAGGCTCACTCATCGTGATGGCTTTTGTGCTTCTGGTCTCGGTGAGAGTCCGGAGCATGAGCATCCTGGTGGTCTGCGGGATCATGATCGGATATATCTGCTCTGCGGTCACTGACTTTGTGGTGACTTTTGCAGATGATTCCAATATCGTGAATCTTCACAACTGGTCCATGGGGAGCCTGTCCGGAATCAACTGGGAGGAGATCCGGATCATTGCAGTGATTACGGCCTTCTGCCTTGTGATGACGGTATGGATGCTGAAACCGATGAGTGCATACAGGCTCGGGGAAGCATACGCAAGAAGCGTCGGTGTCAGCATAAAGGGCCTCAGGGTGATGCTGATCACGATATCCAGCCTGCTCGCCGCCTGTGTGACCGCGTTTGCGGGTCCCATCTCGTTTGTAGGAATCGCGATCCCGCATCTGGTCAGGTCCTGCCTTAAGACGGATGCGGCACATGTGATGATTCCCGCAAGCTTCCTGGGCGGCGCAGCAGTGACCCTCCTCTGTGACGCGATCGCGAGAACGGTTTTTGCCCCGACGGAAGTCAGCATCAGTTCGGTGACAGCCCTGCTGCTGGTGCCGGTCGTAATCTACATGATGATCCACAGAA
The DNA here is from genome assembly GCA_902803155.1 of uncultured Lachnospiraceae bacterium. GTDB lineage: Bacteria > Bacillota > Clostridia > Lachnospirales > Lachnospiraceae > Porcincola. The sequence goes on from CADCOU010000203.1 coordinate 21,809, forward strand.
ATGACAGAAACAGGGATGTATGATATGGCGGATCAGAAGGGAATCAGGACAGATCATCTGCATATCGGATACAGCTGTGATCTGATCAGGGATATCTGTATAGAGGTGCAGCCCGGACGCATCGTAACACTGATCGGTCCGAATGGCTGCGGCAAGTCCACACTGCTCAGGACTCTGACAGGAGAGCTGAGGGAAAGAGGCGGAGTGGTCTTTCTTGACGGAAAGGACAAGTCCGCTCTCCGGTCCGGCGATGTGGTAAAACGGATGTCCATGGTAATGACATACCGGGTCAGGCCCGAACTTATGACCTGCAGGGAAGTTGTGGAGACCGGCCGGTACCCGTATACAGGAAGATTCGGTATCCTTTCGGAACATGACAGGGCACTCGTGCAGGAGGCCATGGAGTGGACGGATGTCGCCGGGATCGGGGATGAATACATCCAGAATATCAGCGACGGACAGCGGCAGAGAGTGATGCTGTCAAGAGCCATCTGCCAGGAGCCGGAGGTGCTGATCCTGGATGAACCGACCTCCTACCTGGATATCCGGCACAGGCTGGATCTTCTTCAGAAGATCAAAGATCTGTCAAAGGAGAGGGACATTGCAGTACTGATGTCTCTGCATGAGCTTGAAACTGCCATGAAGATATCCGATACCGTTGTGGCCCTGGGAGAAGGAAAAGTCCTGAGGATCGGGACGCCGCAGGAGGTGTTCCGGGAGGACTTTATCCGGAAACTGTACGACATTGAACGCGCCGACACGGAATATCTGGGATATGAACCGTGGTTTGAGGACAATGACTTCACCGGGGAAACAAACAGGAACGGGCAGGCAATACCATCGGAAAATGCAGACTGTAATATCCGGGTAAATACGCTTCCGGAGAAGCACTCCAAAGCCAGACCTATCATGATACAGGGAACGATGTCCAATGCGGGAAAGAGCATGATCGCGGCAGGGCTGTGCAGGATCTTTGCTCAGGACGGATACCGGGTCGCCCCCTTTAAATCACAGAACATGGCGCTGAATTCTTTTGTGACTTCGGAAGGCCTGGAGATGGGAAGAGCGCAGGTGGTGCAGGCGGAATGCGCAGGGATCGATCCGATGGTCTGTATGAACCCGATCCTTCTGAAACCGACAAGCGACGAAGGTTCCCAGGTGATCGTCAACGGGCAGGTCGTCGGAAATATGAGCGCGGCGGAGTATTTCCGACGGAAAAAAGAGTTTGCCGGAGATATCCGGAAGGCTTATGAGAAGCTCTCGGATATGGCGGACATCATCGTAGTGGAAGGCGCCGGATCCCCGGCAGAGATGAACCTCAGGCAGGATGACATCGTGAATATGGGGCTTGCGGAGATGATCGATGCCCCGGTCCTCCTGGTCGGAGATATTGACAGGGGCGGCGTGTTCGCGCAGCTGATCGGAACGATGGATCTTCTGGAGGAAAATGAGAGAAAACGGGTGAAGGGTTTCATCGTCAACAAGTTCCGGGGAGATCCCGGGCTGTTCGAGGACGGAATCCGGATACTGGAAGAAAGAGGGCGGACAAAGGTCGTCGGAGTCGTACCCTGGCTGGATGTGAAGCTGGACGATGAAGATTCCCTGTCGGAACGTTTCCGTGCAGTGCCGGCGAAGCACTTTGATATCGCGGTGATACGCCTGAAGCACATTTCCAATTTCACGGATTTTGATACCTTCGAACAGCTGGAGGATGTCTCTGTCCGGTACGTGTCTTCCCCGGAAGAACTGGGAGATCCGGACATGATCGTGATACCGGGATCCAAGAATACGATCGCGGATCTTAAGTGGCTGAAGGAAGCAGGGATCGCGGGAAGGATCACGGAGAAGGCAGAGGAAGGAACCGTTATCTTCGGGATCTGCGGGGGTTATCAGATGCTCGGAAGATCCGTGGAAGATCCTCAGGGAACAGAATCCGGAGGAAGAGAGGATGGACTATGCCTTTTGCCCGTCGATACGGAGCTTGGAAATGAGAAAGAAAGGAGATCCTATTCCGGTGAGATCGCAGGCGCCACGGGTGTGCTTGAGGACCTGAAGGGAGCCGGTGTCCGGGGATACGAGATCCATATGGGACGGACCCTGCCATACGAAGACCTGACGGAATTCACCTCCGGCGGGACCGGATACTGCAGAGGGGACATTTACGGCAGCTATGTGCACGGACTTTTTGACAGGAGGGAGATCATGACACGGGTCATCTGTGCGATATCCGGAAGGAAAGGTGCGGAGATCGATGTCAGCAGGGCTGTGGATTATGAAGCTTTCCGACAGACCCAGTATGACATCCTTGCGCAGAAGCTCAGAGAGAGTCTGGATATGGACTACATATACGGACTTATGGGAATAGAGAGACATGACGATTGAAGAATTGTGCTCCATCCGGATCAGCAAGCCGGATCCCGGGATCCGGGATGAGGCAAAGAAGAGATGGGATGCGATAGCGAAACCGATAGACGGTCTGGGCAGGATGGAAGAGATCATCTGCAGGATTGCTTCCGCAAGGGGAGAACTGTGCCCGGATATTTCGAAGAAAGCACTGGTGATCATGTGCGCCGATAACGGAGTGGTCCGGGAAGGTGTCTCCCAGACGGACCAGAGCGTCACAGGGCAGGTAGCACACCTTATGGGGGAGCGGAAGAGCTCCGTCGGGATCATGATCCGGGGATATGGAGCGGATATCTTCACGATTGACGTGGGGATTAACTCAGATGAGAAATATCCCGGCGTCATTGACAGGAAAGTGAGAAAAGGCACCGCTGACATTGCTTTAGGGCCGGCCATGACGGAGCGGGAATGCCTGAAAGCCATTGAAGCAGGGATCGGGACAGTCAGAGACTGCAGTGAGAAGGGGTATGGACTGATCGCAGCCGGGGAGATGGGGATCGGCAACACGACTACCGGCACGGCGCTTCTGTGTGCATTGACCGGTATGGATCCCGCCCTGCTTACGGGACCGGGGGCCGGACTGCCTGAGAGTGGCTTGAAGAGAAAAGAGCAGGTGATCCGGAACGCCCTGGAACTTCACCTCAGAGAAATCGGGGAAAACGGGACATTATCTCCGCAGGGCGAAAACACGGCGGAAGGGTTCGATTCCCCTCAGAGTGTTTTTGAATGTTTGCGAAGGCTGGGAGGACTGGACATCGCAGGGATGACCGGGGTGTTCATCGGAGGAGCCATGTACAGGATCCCGGTGGTCATCGACGGCCTGATCTGTGCAGCTGCAGCCCTTACGGCCCAGAGGATCGTGAACGGATGCAGAGAGTATATGATTGCATCCCACACCGGACGGGAGAAAGGAACCGATGTGGCGCTGGACCTTCTTCAGCTCAGTCCCGTGATCTGCGCTGATCTTTCCCTGGGAGAGGGGACCGGAGCAGTCATGCTGTTTCCCCTTCTGGATATGGCCATGGCGCTCTATGCAGAGGGCAGTTCATTTTCAGAGACAGGGATCCGGAAGTATGAGAGGTATCAGGGATGATTACACTGGTTATCGGAACGCCGGACAGCGGCAAATCAGCGCTCGCCGAGGAGCTCGTGCTGAAGTCGGGGATAGAGCCGCGCTATTACCTTGCCACGATGAAGGTCATCGATGAAGCAGGGGCGGAGCGCGTGGAAAAGCACCTGAAACAGAGGGAAGGGAAGGGGTTTATTACAATCGAGCGTTCCGTTGATATCCTCTCAGCGGCGGAAGAGATGGAAGATCCCGCCCATGCGGCAGTCCTTCTGGAATGCGTATCGAACCTGGTCGGAAATGAGATGCATGACGCTTCGGACCGCGCGGAGATGTGCAGACAGGGACCACAGTCTGAGGAACAGTTCGCGGATGCAGTTGCGGAGGATATCAGGATCCTCGGCAGCAAAGTCCGGAACCTGGTTATCGTCACGAATGAATATGACAGGGACGGCAGCGGATACGACGAGGACACCCGCCTCTATGTGAGGCTGCTGGATCTGGTAAATGTGAGACTGACCGGGTATGCGGACAGGGTATATAACTTAGAAAGGAACGATACAGATTGAGATATCTCAGATGGCTTGCGGCGGCGTTTTCCCTGTACAGCAGGATCCCGATGCCGCATCTTGAATGGAAGGATGACGACATGGCTTGCAGCCTGGCATTCTTCCCGCTTGTCGGGGCGGTAATCGGTGCGGTCATCTGCCTGGTCAATATCCCGCAGCAGGCGAGGGAACTGCCTGCAGCTGTCAGGGTGATGCTGACCCTGCTGGCGCCTCTGCTGATCACGGGAGGGTTTCATCTTGACGGTTTCATGGATACGGAAGATGCGCTGCGCTCCTATGCCGGAAGAGAGAAGAAACTGGAGATCCTGAGAGATCCACATGTCGGGGCATTTGCAGTGATCGGTCTTATCCGATGCATGCTGATCCTGACCTGCGCGGTGACATATATCCTGCTGTATGAACCGTACAGCCCTGGAACGATCCCGATCCTTGCGTCTGTATTCGTGACCGGGCGGTGTCTCAGCGCGCTTTCATCGCTTCTGCTTCGAAAGGCCAGGAAAGACGGTATGCTGTATTCGGAGACTGCCGGAGGCAAAGGTGGCAGGAGGGGGTTGATTCTGTTCCCTGCCGTTCTGCTTGCAGCTTGTTCGGTATGGACACTGTATCTGGATGCGGCCTGCGGAGCGGCTGTCCTTGCGGCATACGCGCTGTATACCGCATATTACAGGTACCGGACATACCGGGAATTCGGGGGAGTGACCGGCGATACGGCGGGACATTTCCTGGTTTCGGCTGAGACTGCGGCGTGTGCTGCCCTGGCTGCAGCCCTGTTTCTGAAGACCTGCTTCTGAGGAGAGGAAGAATCGCGCATAAGAGCCAGTGCATTCTTAAGCAGCAGCTGTACGGGAGGATCCATATGGCGCATAAAACAGTCTGGCTGATCCGGCACGGACAGACCCTGGGAAATGAACAGAAGAGATATAACGGAAGAGGAACGGATGAGCCTCTGTCGGAGGAAGGGATCAGGCAGGCCCGGCTGGCCGGGAAATGGATCGGGCAGATCATGGCTTCAGCCGGCGCATCGCTGCGCGTGTGCGCAAGCCCTCTGAAGAGGGCAGTCCAGACGGCGGATCTCCTGTTTGCCAATCCGAAGATCAGACAGATCGAAGACCTGGAGGAGATGGACTTCGGAGCCTTCGAGGGAAAGAGCTATGAGGACCTTTCAGGAAACCCGGCCTATCAGGCATGGATCGACAGCGGAGGCACACTTTCATTTCCGGGAGGGGAAACGAAAGAAGAGTTTACCCGCAGATGTTACCGGGGATTCCTGACAGCACTGGGGGATCCGGACAGGGAAGAGACGGTTGCCGTTGTCTGCCATGGAGGAACCATCATGGCGGTTATGCATGCCCTTACCGGGAAGGATTACTATGAGTTTATGACGTGCAATCTGGGCGGATACTGTCTGGAGACAGAAACGGATGATGAAGGAATACATAGTTTTACATATCATGGCTTTGACAGCGGGGATCCTGGCTGACCTGATCATAGGAGACCCGCACAGCCTGCCGCATCCGGTCCGGGCGATCGGCGGACTGATTGCGCGGCTGGAACACTGGCTTATCGGGAACGGACATTCCGGAGAGGGCAGGGATAAGAGGTCGTTTATAGAGGAGAGAAGAAAGGGAACCCTTCTCTGGATGATCGTAGTCTTTGCGGTGGCAGCGGCAACCGCTCTGATAACTGTGTTTTTCTACCGGTTGAACCGGTATGCGGGGGCAGCGGCGGAAGCGGTCCTCACCTGTTATCTTCTTGCTGCAGGAAGCCTGTGCCGGGAGAGTATGGCGGTTTCAGATGCACTCGGCAGAGGAAACACTGATGAGGCCAGGCAGTCGCTTTCCATGATCGTCGGCAGGGATACGGCAGAGTTAAGGGAAGAGGAGATCATCAAAGCGGCGGTTGAGACGGTTGCGGAAAATACTTCGGACGGTGTGATCGCCCCGCTGCTCTATGCTGCGATCGGCGGCCCCGTGCTCGGCTGGGTTTATAAGGCAGTCAACACGATGGATTCGATGCTGGGTTATCGCAGCGAACGCTATGAACATTTCGGAAGAACGGCAGCTGTCCAGGATGATATATGGAACTATATTCCTTCCAGGGTCAGCGCGCTCTTCATGATCCTTGCAGGTTTTCTTGCGGGCATTTTCTCCGGTGCATTTTCGGGGAAAGAGGCGTTCCGGATCTGGAGAAGGGACAGGCGCAGCCATCTGTCGCCGAATTCCGCTCAGACCGAGAGCGTCTGCGCCGGCGCACTGGGCCTTCAGCTGGGAGGAGCACATACCTACAATGGGATCACGGTTGCAAAGCCTGCGATAGGGGATCTTCGCAGGGAACCGGAAACGGCGGACATCGCCAGGGCAAATGTGCTGATGTTTATAACGGAAGGGTTTATATCCGTGAGCGTTCTGGCTGTCCTGATCTGTATTGCCCGGAGTATGTAATTGAGGGGGACTGCAGCATGCATGGCGGTGATATCTACCGGAATAAAGTGAATACGGATTTTTCAGTAAATCTGAATCCGCTCGGGCCGCCGCCTGAGGTCCTGCACGCACTGCAGACGTCCCTTGGCATGGCAGGATATTATCCGGATCCGCGTCAGGATGCGGTCAGAGATGCGATCGCGCAGTATGAACGGACAGAACCGGACTGTATCGCGGCCGGATGCGGAGCCTCGCAGCTGATCCTCGCGGCAGTAAGGGCGGAGGGACCGCGGAGCGCACTGGTTTATGAACCGGCTTATTCGGGATATGAATATGCGCTGCATTCAGCAGGCTGTTTTGTACAGAAGGTCCCACTGAGAGAGGAAGATGACTATGTTCTTACGAAGCGGGATCTCGGAGCGCTGGATGTGCGGCCGGATATGGTCTTTCTGTGCGATCCGGCAAACCCTGCCGGTAAGAATATTGACACGGATCTGATCCTGGATCTGCTTGACCGGACAAAAGGACGGGGAACCCGCGTGGTCCTGGATGAAAGTTTTCTGCTGATGTCCCGGAAAGCCGCAGCAGGAAATATGACGGGCAGGGGGGATCTGGTCAGGCGCTATGACAATCTGTATATCGTCCGGTCGCTGACGAAACTGTTCGCGCTTCCCGGGATCCGCATGGGATATGTCATGTCCGCTCCGGGCAATATCTCCCGTATCATGGGACAGCTTCCGGAATGGAACCTGCCGGTTACGGCCCAGGAAGCGATCAGAGCCGGGATGGAGGTACTGGGAAAGACCGATTATCTCAGAAGGACACAGGAGACGGTCGCCGCAGAGCGGGAATACCTTGCGCAGATGCTGAGAGAGTCGGGGATGGATGTCTATGAGAGCGATGCGCCATACCTTCTGTTCAGGGGACCGGAAATGCTCTGTGAAGCGCTTCTTTCCAGGGGGATCCTGATCAGGGACTGCAGTGATTTCCCGGGACTTGGAAAAGGAATGTTCCGGATCGCCGTGAAGGAGCATGCTGCGTGTGAATCATTCTGCAGGACACTCAGAGAGGTAATGAATGAAACCGGAGATTGTAAAGCCTGAAGAAATCGAAAAGAGAAGTTTTGAGATCATTGCCTCCGAACTCATGGAAGCAGGTATCCGGCTCGACGAGCGGTATGCTTCTGTGATAAAGCGCTGTATCCATACATCAGCGGACTTTGAATATGCCGCGACACTGACGTTTTCCGAAGATGCAGTGGAAGAGATGCGGCAGCTGATCCGGAGCGGCGCGGATATTGTGACGGATACGGCCATGGCAATGGCCGGGATCAACAAGAAGAAACTCGCCTCATACGGAGGCAGGGTCCACTGTTTCATGGCGGATGAGGATGTTGCGAAGGAAGCCGGGCAGAGAGGAGTTACCAGGGCGGCAGTCTCTATGGAACGGGCCGCAAAGCTGGAGAAGGATATCGTATTTGCGATAGGAAATGCTCCGACTGCGCTGATCAGGCTTCACGAGATGATGGAGGAGGATATCTTCACACCGCGGTTCGTGATCGGGGTCCCGGTCGGCTTTGTCAATGTGGTATATGCGAAAGAACTGTTTATCGGTTCGGAGATACCGCATATCATCAACCGGGGACGCAAAGGCGGCAGCAATATCGCAGCGGCAATCTGCAATGCGGTGCTGTACAGCATGTAACAGGATCGACCGAAGCAAGCCGTATACCGGCAGAGCGGAATGGGTACCTTTAGTGAGGTCTGTCATGAGAAACGGTTTTACCACGGGAAGCTGCGCTGCGGCGGCAGCAAAGGCTGCGGCGTACATGCTGCTTGGAGGGAACAGGATATCCCGGATCACGATCGATACGCCGGCAGGGGTGAGGTACACCCCGCAGCTGGAGAATATCATGGTCGGGGAAGAGGCGGTCAGCTGCGGAGTGCGTAAGGACGCGGGAGATGACCCGGATATTACGGATGGTGCCCTGATCTGTGCGACTGTGCGGATCCTATCCGAAGATCCGGCCCGGGATGGAACCGTCAGTTTCGGCACGCAGGAGGATACGGGAACCGGCATATTCCGGGATGAGAGCCGGATCTTCATAGAAGGCGGCGCAGGTGTGGGAACCGTTACGCGTCCGGGGCTGGACCAGCCTGTCGGAAACGCGGCAATCAATTCTGTCCCCCGGCAGATGATCGAAAAAGAGATCAGGGAAGTCATGGATCTCTTTGATTTCAGGGGCGTGCTGTCGGTGGAGATCTCTGTTCCCGGAGGTGCGGAACTGGCGCAGAAGACGTTCAATCCGAGGCTCGGAATAGTGGGAGGGATCTCCATAATCGGAACAACAGGCGTGGTGGAACCCATGAGCACGAGGGCGCTCCTGGAGACGATACGAACGGAACTGAACCAGGTGAAGGCGATGGGGGCGTCTGCCGTGGTCATCTCTCCCGGGAACTACGGGCTTGCGTTCATGAGGGAACGATACCGCTATGATCTGGATAAGGCGGTGAAGTGCTCCAACTACATCGGTGCTGCCATTGACATGGCAGCAGACCTGGGCTTTCAGGAGATGCTCCTGTGCGGACACGTCGGAAAGCTGATCAAGGTGTCGGGCGGGATCATGAATACGCATTCCAGAGAGGCAGACTGCCGGATGGAACTGATGGCAGCGGCAGCGGCCCGGTGCGGCGCATCCGCCGGCACCCTGAGAGGGATCCTGGACAGTGTATCAACGGAGGAAGCCTTCGAATACTGCCTGAAAGAGGGAATCGGGGAGCAGTGCTGCCGGTTCATCATGGAAAAGATCGAATACTATCTGAATAAGCGGGCGGGAGGCCGCCTGAAGATTCACTGTATCGTGTATTCCAACCGGTACGGACTGATGGGGGCGACCGAAGAGGCGCAGGCGTTCCTGGAAAAGATACAGGAGACTGGCAGTCGGGAAGGAATAATCCTGGGGGAAAAAACATGATTCATTTTGTGGGGGCAGGCCCCGGAGCGGTTGACCTGATCACGGTCAGGGGGATGGAACTGATCAAATCGGCAGATGTGATCATCTACGCGGGGAGCCTGGTGAATCCGGAGCTTCTCGGGTATGCCCGGAAAGAAGCCGAGGTCTACAACAGCGCTCATATGACACTGGAAGAAGTATGTGAAGTGATGAAGAGCGCAGAGGCTCAGGGCAGACAGGTCGTACGCCTCCATACGGGCGATGCCAGTATCTACGGGGCGGTCAGAGAACAGATGGACTACCTGGATTCCCTGTGCATCCCCTATGATTCCTGCCCGGGTGTCAGCGCCTGTTTCGGGGCGGCGGCAGGCCTGAACCTGGAATATACACTCCCGGGGGTCACACAGACACTGATCATAACGAGGCTGGAGGGCAGGACCCCGGTCCCGGAGGCAGAGCGGCTGGATACTCTGGCGTCACATGGCGCATCGATGGCAGTCTACCTGAGCGCCGGGATGCTGGCCGAACTGTCAGCCCAGCTGATCCGGGGAGGATATTCCCCCGATACGCCTGCGGCCCTGGTATATAAGGCGAGCTGGCCGGAGGAGAAACAGCTGCTGTGCACGGTCAAAACCCTGGCGGAGACCGGCGAAAGACACGGCATCACAAAGACGGCAGTCGTTCTGGTCGGGGATGCCGTTGCACATACAGACTACAAGAGATCCATGTTGTATGATCCCGCGTATTCTACCGGATTCAGAAAGGCACAGACAGAGGGAAAGGCATGAGAAAAAAGGCAATCTGTTTTACCCTCAGGGGAAAGCGTGTGATAGAACGGATCAATCAGGGTCTTGCAGAGCTTGGAACCGAACCGGCGGAAGCATATATCTCCATGAGAGAGGAAGCGGAAACGGACGGGTTTTTCAAAGATGGTTTTATCAGGGTCACGGAACCGCTGGCTGACTGGGTGAGGATTCATTTCCGGTCCGGCTGCGCCATCCTGTTTATCGGCGCTGCCGGGATCGCGGTCAGGGCATTGACGGGGCTGCCTTCCGACAAGCTCATCGACAGCCCGGTGATCGTGATCGATGACAACGGCCGGTATGTGATCCCCATTCTGTCCGGACATGCAGGAGGGGCCAACAAGCTTGCCATCTTACTGGCGTCCGTGCTGGGCGCCGAGCCGGTCATCACCACATCTACGGATATCAACGATGCGTTCTCAGTGGATATGTTCGCGGCGGAGAACCGTCTTGAGATCTTGAACAGAGAGGGGATCAGGCAGGTTTCTGCCAAAGCGCTGGAGGGGAAGAGCATCACGCTTTCTATCAGGGATTATCCTCCGAAGGGGCCGGTGGATATCATCGTCGCGGATGATACGGACGCGGAGTATTCCCTGCTCCTGAAACCCAGGAGATATACCGTCGGCCTGGGTATGAAGAGAGATACGGAGGAAGAGGCGCTGGAGGGCTTTTTTCTCAAAACGCTGGAGATGGCAGACCTCAGACCGGAAGATGTCTACGCGATTTGCACGATCGATCTGAAGGAAAATGAGCCGGCGCTCACAGCGCTCCGGGACAGATACCGGATCCCGGTCCTCACATTTGACAGAGAACTGCTCGCAAAGGCGGAAGGTACTTTCACGGCGTCGGAGTTCGTACAGAAGGTGACAGGGGTCGATAATGTATGTGAGCGTGCCGCGGTAATGGGAGCAGGAGGACATGCGGAACTCGTTCTCCGGAAACAGTCGGAGAACGGGATGACAATGGCAATAGCGCGAAGGAATGTGACAGCCCTTTCGGCATTCTGAAGAAAATGCCTGAAATGGTTTCGCGTAAGAGGGAGAGATCATGGGAAAAATCTATGTAGTCGGGATCGGACCCGGAGACCGTCTCATGATGACGATGCAGGCAAGGGAAGCGCTCGACCGGAGTGATGTCATAGCCGGTTATAAGACCTATACAGATCTGATCCGCGAGGAATATCCCGACCGGGAATTCTACGAGAACGGCATGAAAGGCGAGACAGAGCGCTGCCGGAAGTGCATCGGATATGCGAAGGAAGGCAGAACCGTCGCGCTTATCTGCAGCGGTGATCCCGGCGTGTACGGGATGGCTTCCCCTCTGCTTTTGATCGCGCAGCAGGAGGGGTTTGACGAGATCGAGATCATCCCGGGTGTGACGGCAGCGCTGAGCGGGGCTGCCGTTCTGGGAGCGCCTCTCGGCCACGATTTCTGTGTGATCAGCCTGAGCGACCTGCTGACCCCGTGGGAGCAGATAGAGAAAAGGCTCCTGTGCGCGGCGGAAGGAGACTTCTGCATCGCGATCTACAATCCGTCCAGCAGCAGAAGAGCGGATCACCTGAGGAAGGCGTGTGAGATCCTGCTGACCCGGCTGCCTGCGGACACGGCCTGCGGATATGTCCGGAATATCGGAAGAGAAGGAACTCAGAGGAAGGTCTGCCTGCTGAAGGAGCTTGCCCGGGAAGAGACCGATATGTTTACGACCGTGTTCATCGGCAACTCACAGACGAAGATCAGCGGCGGGAAACTGATCACACCCAGAGGATACAGGCTATGAGAAAGATCGCTGTTTTTTCCGGAACAACGGAGGGGCGGGAACTGTCCTGCCTGCTGGGAGAACGGTCGGTTCCCCACATCGTATGCGTAGCAGGGGAATACGGCAGGGAGATGATGTCTCCGGACCCGTGTGTTTCCCTTCATGTGGGGCGCATGGATGCGGAAGAGATGACAGAATATCTGAGATCAGAAGGCTTTGGCGCTGAGGATCTGGTGATCGACGCCACACACCCCTATGCCGGGGACGCCACCCGCAATATCAGGGAAGCGGCAGAGGTGCTGGGATGTATATACCGCAGGGTCGTCAGGAAGCAGGGAGAGATACCGGCCGCCGGGGCTGTCCGGTATACGGATATGGACAGCTGTGCCCGGGCGCTGGAGCATACAGAGGGAAATATCCTTCTCACCACCGGCAGTAAAGAATTGCCTGCTTATTGCAGACTTGTGTCGGATGAGACCCGGCAGAGGACTTATGTAAGGGTACTTCCTGCGGCGGAGAGCATCCGCCTGTGCGGTGAAGAGGGGATCCGCTCCGATCATATTATCGCGATGCATGGCCCTTTCTCCCTCGAACTGAACCGCGCGATCATCGATCAGTATGAGATCCGGCATCTGGTCACAAAAGAGAGCGGAGAAAAGGGAGGTTTTCAGGAAAAAGCGGAAGCCGCCCTGCAGGCAGGTGCCTGTGTGCATGTGATCGCAAGGCCCCTGTCAGAGGAAGGATGGGATGTCCGGGAAGTCCTCCGCGAGATACTTGGCGGGGAAGAGACTCCCGGAGAGAACGGGATGCAGATCACGCTTGCGGGACTCGGCATGGGAGATGAAGCGTGCCGGACACTGGAAGTCAGGGATGCGGTCAGGGATGCGGATATCGTGTTCGGCGCTGCCCGGCTGCTTCGTGATATTCACGCCCGGAAGAAGTACGACATGTACAGGGCTGCTGAGATCATACCGGTGCTGGAGCGGGAGAAACCGCACAGAGCGGTAATCGTCTTCTCCGGGGATACGGGATTCTGCAGCGGGGCCGGGGCAATGCTGGAAGCGCTCCGAAGCTGGAACAGGGATGTACAGGTCCGGGTCCTTCCGGGGATATCCTCCTTTTCCTATCTTGCCGCAAGGCTCAAGGAGCACTATGATGACGCGGCGCTGTTTAGTCTTCACGGAAAGGATATTGAAAATGAGGCGCAAAAACTTGCCGGAGAGGTCCGGTATCATGCGCGCACCTTCGTGCTTTTGTCCGGGCCTGACGATATCCGCACTGTAGCAGGACATCTGACCGGTATAGGGACAGACATACAGATCTGCGCAGGCATCGATCTGTCATACGGGGGAGAGCGGATCGACCGCATGAACCTTGAGAAGGCGCTCACCTATGATGCGCAGGGCATCGCTTCGATCCTGATCTTCAATCCGAACCCGGAGAGAAGGCCGCTGTTCCCGGTCAGGAAAGATGCGGAGTTTACACGGGACAGGGTCCCCATGACGAAGGAATGCATCCGGCATGAGAGCATCGTACGACTTGGGCTCAGGGAGAGGGATGTGATCTGTGACATCGGCGGAGGAACCGGTTCGGTGGCGATCGAGGCAGCGTCGATTCACCCGAGCCTCCGGGTATATACCATTGAGAAGAAACCGGAAGCAGCGGAACTGATCAGGGAGAATATCCGAAAACTGCAGACAGGCAATGTCACAGTCATCGAAGGAGATGCGCTGGAAGAACTGGACCATCTTCCGGAACCAGACTGTGTGTTTGTCGGCGGAAGCGGCGGCGAACTGAGACAGATCGTGGAGCTTCTGAACAGAAAGAAAAAAGGGATCCGGTATGTGGTCAATGCGGTGAGCCTTGAGACTATGGAAGAAGTCCGGAAGATACTGGAGACTTACAATCCCGTGGAGCAGAGCACAGTCCTGCTGTCCGTAAGCGATATACAGAAAGCAGGGGAGTATCACATGATGCATGCACACAATCCGGTAGCGATCTTCTCGTTTACGATCTGATGGAGGTCAGGAAACACAGATGAAGAGTGACGGTCGTACAACAGGAAATCCCTCAGAGAGCAGGGGAGTGAACAGGGTACTGATAGCCGGCCTGAAGAGCCACAGCGGTAAGACCCTGGTCACCTGTGCGCTTCTGGAAACTCTCCGAAGAAGGAAGCTGGATCCGGCTTCCTTCAAATGCGGCCCGGACTACATCGATCCGATGTTCCATGAGAGAGTCCTCGGGATCGAATGTAAAAATCTGGATACTTATTTTGCAGGCACTGACGGCGTCAGACGACTGGTCGCGGAGTGCTGCCGCAGATATGCGGTGATAGAAGGCGTCATGGGGATATATGACGGCGCCGACGTGGGAGGCCTTGCCGGCTCGAGCTATGAGATCGCCGCAGCTACCTCATCCCCGGTCATCCTTGTCGTGGATGCATCCGGTATCGGGAGGACCGCCCTGTCGCTGATCAGGGGAATTCTTGAGGACGATTCAGAACATCTGATCAGGGGGCTGATCCTGAACCGGTGCCCTTCAGGATATTACACAAGACTGAAGCCTGTTCTGGCGACAGAGTTCCGGAAGGGCGGATACAATGTCCGGATCCTCGGAGCAATCCCGACAGAAGAAGATATCCGGCTGGAGAGCAGGCACCTGGGACTGATACTTCCCGGAGAAGTAGAGGATATCAGGGATAAGATCCGGAGAGCGGCGGACCTTCTGGAAGAGCATGTGGATGTAGGCGGGATCCTGGAGCTGATGAGGGAAGCAGGCAGTGGGCAGTCTGAATGTCGCAGCGCGGAGGATCAGGAATCAGTTCCGCTGCAGTCGGTATCTGACACGTGCCGCCGGCAGTCAGCATTCTCCGCCGGGAGATATCTTACGCTCGCGGTTGCCCGGGATGAAGCGTTCTGCTTCTACTACAAAGAGAATCTGGAAATGTTCAGGAGAAGAGGCGTGAAGATACGCTGGTTTTCCCCCCTGCATGACCGGGAGATTCCGGAGGATGCAGACGGACTTCTTCTTGGGGGAGGATATCCGGAAAATCATCTTGAGGAACTCAGCCGGAACAGGTCCATGCTGGAATCGGTAAGGAAAGCGGCAGACAGGGGGCTTCCAAGCCTTGCGGAATGCGGGGGTTTCATGTACCTTCACAGGACAGTCGAAGACATGGACGGGAGACGATATGAGATGGTCGGGGCTGTGGATGGAGAATGCAGATATGCAGGGCATCTTGTCCGATTCGGGTATATGGAGATCGAGGCTGTAAATGAGAAGGAGGGACCTGCGGATCAGCTGCCTGAGAGCCTGGTCGGGATGAGAGGACACGAATTTCATTATTATGACAGCACCTGTAACGGAAACGTCTGTACTGCGGGAAAGCCATACCGCGATACAAAATGGAACTGTATCGTTGCCGGAAACAACGGGATATGGGGATTTCCGCATTTTTACTACGGATCGGACAGCAGATTCGTTGACCGGTTTATATCCAGAATGAAGAAGATGGCAGACAGGTAATCACAGAATCAAGAGAGTTTACATTACGCATTCATAGCGGCAGGGCCTGAAAAGGTCCTGTCGTTTCTTTTTATCCGGATGGTTGCAAAACAAGAAAAGGTCGTGTATACTATCAAAGGTTATAAGATACTAACTTGTGATGCATAATTCTATCGAATGGTTGGCATAACTACCAAATAGTTGAAGCAACTTGTCAAAGATAGGAGTTCTAACCGAAGGCCGCTTAGCCTTACAGCGGCTCGCCTTCACAGATATGCATTCAGAAGAATGATTTCAGGGAGGGATCCACGTGTTTAGAAAATGTCTGATTCTTGTATTCGCTGTCTGCTTATCATGTGCAGGGGCTGCAACAGCAGCTGAAAAACCGGAGACGGAAGCTGCAGAGACCGACGCGGTCTCCGGAGCGTCTGTGATGGATTATTATGGTGACTTCGGAATCTACGGAGATGATCTGATGGACGCAGTCAATGGTCCCAGCGGCTCCTATGTCGTGTCGACTGTGAATGAGGACGGAACTCCGCAGGTGGGATTCTTCGTTTATTCCATGCTGAAGGATGGGGATACCTATTATCTCCAGCTGGGGCTGGCAGAGAACCAGACACGCGCAAACCTGGAAAGAACAGGGCTGGCGATGGCATTGTACGCGGCAAATCCGGAGGAAGATGCGAACGCACAATACGCAGTTGCCGGCGCCAGGATGGGCCTGGAACTGGTCACGGATGAAGAACTGATCGGGAAGCTGAACACCTCAGGTTATGACACGGCGATGTTCTGCGAGGTGAAGTGGATCAGGTCTCTGGGCTGATACGGCAGTAACTGAGAGTGGTCCCTTATATGGAAAAGAGGAAATGGAAATGACGGATAAGGGTCGGAGTATCCTGCTCAGGACCGGGGCCTTCATGACAGCGCTCCTGCTGATATTCATGACAATATGCTCTTCCATTGCTTTCGCGGAAGACACCGGTGCTGACGAAGCCGGCAGGTGGGGAGCAGCAGCGGATGAGATCGACAAATATCTGGACGCGGGGTTTGAGTATTACCTCGAGGGTGATACCGAAAGTGCCTACAATTCCGTGAGCGACGCATATTTCCGGGTATATGAAGTGACCGGGTTTGAGCGCCAGACGATGAGCTACATCTCCGGAAACCGGAAAAACGCGGTGGAGATGCAGTTTTCCGCCTGTAAGGCGAATGTCAAAAAAGAAGAGTTGGATCAGGAAACCAAGGTCAAGGTAAGGTCGTCCCTGAATAAGCTGAAGAGCATGATCCGCGAAGACGGCAACAAGCTGGCGCAGATGGCAGGAGAGCCTGTCACGGAGACGAAATATTACCTTCACGGCGAACCCGTGGACGAGGATCCCTGGGCAGACCTGGCTGCGGATCCGGACGCAGCCGTGAGATATGAGAGCTGGTATGAGCCGGCAACGCTGGTGAAGGAAGCGCTCGACACGGCGTACATGGGCTATCTGGACAA
>CADCOU010000204.1 GCA_902803155.1 uncultured Lachnospiraceae bacterium
GAACCGCTTCGGAGAAGTAGGCCAGGTGCCGGATCTTCAGAAGGTCATGCACATGATGCCTGAGGATGTTGCAGAGGCAGCAAAGGCGGCCATCGCACTGAAGAAGTAAAAAATGATTGGGCATCGGGATGTCGGCTTCAGACTTTGCAGGCATCCCGCAGGCTCGTCGCCTACCTTCACTTTGCTGCGAAATATCTGACGGCGTTCACGCTCCTATAGAAGCGTGGTCGCTTCGCGCCGTCACATTTCTTGCAAAGATCAGTCGGCTCCTAATGCCTTGCTAAGATGCCTGCAGAAGTCTTCGCCGACTGACGTGAAAGCTGACAGAATTTAAAAATATATGATCTGCCGCCGTTGTCTGGCTCCGAGTCTGAAATAAAACTGCGGAGTTATGACGGCGGCTTGTTTTATTCGTCAGATACCGCCTGTTTCATTTTTCGGGAGCATACATATGAAAAGCTTTCAGATAGACAAGATAGCTGTGATCGACTTCGGTGGGCCGTACAATGACCTGGTCGTGCGCCGGATCCGTGAACTGAATGTATACGGCAAGATCTTCATGGCGGGTAGGAGTGTCTCCGACCTGCTTTCAGACGGATACAACGGGTTCATCCTGACCGGCATTCCGGGTCACGGCTCCGAGACTGAAATGAAGATGCTGGATCTTCTGCAGGAATATCTTGCCGTGGAGGTTCCGGTTCTTGCGATCGGCGAGATGGCAGCCTCTGTGACCACAGCCCTGGGCGGGAGCCTGGAACGGTCCGGGGAACCGGACCTCGGTCGTGTGGAGATCTATACTGACAAAACCGGATCAAAACTGTTCCAGTCTATCCCATCCGTTATGCTCTGCCAGGCAGATCTCTCCTGCAGTATCCTTAGTGTACCGGAAGGTTTCCGGGCGACGTCGGAAACCCTCAGCGGGAGGATACTGTCCTGTGAGAATAAGGAGAAAGGACTGTACATCGCACATTTCCACCCTGAGTCTTTCGATACGACATTTGGCGTGGAGATCCTGAAAAACTTCGCAGTCGAGATCTGTAAATGTGAGATGCAGTGGAAGCCTGCCGCTTTTGAAGAATATATAACAGAACAGATCCGGGAGCAGGTTGGGGATGGGAAGGCGCTCTGCGCATTGTCGGGCGGAGTGGATTCCGCTGTCAGCGCACGCCTGGTGTCGAAAGCGATCGGCAGGCAGCTTACCTGTGTATTTGTCGATACGGGCCTTCTGAGGAAGGGAGAGGGCGACAGCGTGGAGGAACTCTTCGGGGAAGGCTCGGGGGAAGATCTGAATTTTGTGCGGGTCAATGCAGGGGAGAGGTTCTTCAAAGCCCTGAAAGGCATCACCGATCCGTGGAAGAAACGTCTTGCCATTGAGAGCCTCTTCCAGGAAATCTTCCGTGAAGAGGCTGAGAAGATCGGACAGGTAGATTATCTGGTGGAAGGGACCATCTATCCGGATGTGATTGAAAAACAGCGGACACAGGCATTTGCTGCGGTACATCCCCGGCACAATGTCAGACAGTATGTGGATATGACAAAATTCCGGGAAGTGATCTCCCCGCTGGACAGGCTTTTCAAGAGTGAGGTCCGCAAGGTTGGCATGGATCTGGGGATGCCGAAGGAGAGCGCTATGCGCCAGAAATTCCCGTCCGCCGGACTTGCAGTCCGTATCGCCGGGGAAGTGACGCCGGAGAAAGTCAGGATCGTACAGGAAGCTGATGCCATCTTCCGCGCGGAGGTAGAAAGGGCGCGTCTGGACCGTGAAGTGACGCAGTACTTTGCCGCACTTACGGACACGAAAACCGTCGGCACCGGGAATAAAGGGCAGGCATATGAGTATGCTGTCGCACTGCGGGCAGTCACAACGCCGGATTATATCACGGCAAAACCGGCAGAACTTCCGTACAAGATGCTCGGGAAGGTCGTGGACCGCATCCTTGATGAAGTCCCCAACGTCAACCGCGTCTTTTACGATGTGACCGGGAAGCCGCCCGCTAATATTGAGCTGGTATAAAGAACAGGGAATATCATCCACGGTTCCGGCAGCGAATATATGTTATAGAATAATATTTACATTTTCAATCCGTTTCGAGCGAGAAACGATTGACAAACGATCAAATAATGATTATAATCAAATCATAAATATGCTTGTTGTAACATGTTTATCAACCAAAGATAAGGAAAGGAGACACCCATTATGAAGATCAGGAACATCCTGGCAATCGCACTTTCAGCAGTTATGGCAATCTCATTCACCACATTTGCCTTTGCTGATGGATTTGAGGGCCCGACTGAGCCTGCAAAGGCTCCGGAAGGGATCAAGGTTGCATTTGTACCGAATGACTCCACACTGTCCGGATGCATCGTTCCGGTAGAGGCAATGGAAGTTGTCGCAGAGCGTTACGGATGGGAAACCCAGACGTTTGACGGCCAGGGAACTGCAGAAGGCTGCAACGCCGCTATCCTGAATGCAGTAGGCTGGGAGCCGGATGCGATCGTATGCGTTTCCGTGCTTGCAAGCTCCGCTCAGCAGGGTATCAAGGCCGCACAGGATGCGGGGATCCCGATCGTCAGCGGATCCAACGGTACCGACGATCCGAACCCGAGACTGGATGTCGAGTATGACTTCGTCTATGACATTGGCCCGTACTACGCAGGCCTCGGCGCTAAGCTCGCTGACTGGATCAAGGAGAATACTGAAGGCAGCGGCAAGGTTGTCGCTTATGACTGCCCGGGTTCCTTCTCTGTTGAATATTTCAAGAACGGCTTCTATGAAGAGATGGAAGCAATCGGCGTTGAGTATGTTGAGGACAGCGCGTTCACATTCGAGCAGCTGGGCGACGAGCTCAACCGTATGATCATCAACTATCTGACCAAGAATCCGGATACTGAGTTCGTATTCCTTCCGTTTGACCCGGCAGCTGTTCAGGTCGTAGAAGGACTGGAAGCAGCAGGCTTCATGGATGTCAAGGTACTCGGTGTTCTCGGCAACACCGAAATGTGCACGCTGATTGCGCAGGGCAGCATTGCTACCGCGACCGCAGCATATGACAACGTATATCTCGGCTATGCATGCGCCGACCAGCTGATCCGTCTGCTGAACGGCCAGGAATTGTTTGTACCGCACGGTGAGAACCTTCCGAGTGCAGTCATCGACGCAACCAACGTTCCGGAAGAGGGACAGGCATGGACTCCGGACTTCGATTACGTCTCCGAGTTCTTCGCTCTGTGGGATTAATGAATATGTAATCTGCTCTGCAGACAGGGTCTGAGATCCGGACTGTTGCAACGGGCAGAAACGGAAAGGATGCGGGGTATCACCGATACCCCAGCATCCTTCCTTGTTATCAAGGCATATGAATTGTGCGGCAGGCTTATGCTTGCTGTCGGGAATCGTTCAACCGAGGCAAGCATAAACCTGCCGCACAACACTTATGAGAGGATCCGTATGAGTTACAAACATATGCAATTTCTAAAGAAGTACATCATGGTGGGTGTGCTCCTTCTGATCCTGATCGTGTTCTCTTCCATGTCGAAGAGATTCCTGACGCCGTCCAATATCAACGGTACGCTGCTGGCCAATACGCCCAGCGCTTTCCTGGCACTGGGCGGTATGTTCATCCTGATCACCGGGGAGTTCGACCTTTCACTGGGTTATAACCTGTGCTTCTGTATGATCGTCGGTGCCTTCGCTGCCTATCGCGGGGCGGGTCTGATCCCGACACTTCTTCTTATGTTAGCGGCAGGAACACTGGTCGGTTTTCTTAACGGCCTGCTGGTTGTCAAGCTCCAGATCAGTTCCTTTATCGTGACGCTGAGCCTGGGTCTTGCTCTGTCAGGACTGTCTCAGGCATTGTCAGGAGGCGGCGTCATCTATATCAGTGAACCGAAGATGCTGATGAACTTTGCCCGTGCGCAGATCGGGAAAAACGGGATCGGCGTCTGCGTTGTCGTTTTTTTGATATTCGCTCTTTTCATGCATCTGATGCTGACCCGGTCGAAGTTCGGACGCCACCTGTATGCAGTCGGCGTATCCCGGAAGATCTCCTTTATGGCAGGCATCAAAGTGGACCGGGTACGTATCCTTGCATTTACATTCGCAGGCTTCATGGCCAGTATGGGCGGAGTGGTCCTGCTGGGACAGCTCGGAGCGGCCAGTTCCTCCTACGGAACGAGTATGCTGCTTCCCGCGTACGCTACGGTGTTCCTCAGCAATACCGCATTTAAGCCTGGTTATATCAACATGCCCGGTGTGATCCTTTCGATCCTGCTGGTCCAGTTCGGATCGAACGGTATCCAGATCGTGGGTGCTCCGACCTGGGGCGAGTACATGTTTGAGGGCTTCGTGCTGTGCTTCTCCATGTGGCTGTCAACGAAGTTCCGGGCGACCGATGAGAAGAAGGCGCAGATTGATGCCGCGAAGAAAGCGGAAGAGAGGGGGTAAATATGGCAGTAAGTGTAAAGAATATCTCCGTCTCTTTCCCCGGTGTCAAAGCGCTGCAGGATGTGTCACTGGAGTTTAAGGACAGCAGGATCCATGCGGTCCTCGGGGCAAACGGAAGCGGAAAATCGACGCTTGTAAAAGTATTGACCGGCATCTATCACCCGGACAAAGGATGCGGGGCACAAATCACGGTGGACAACAATACCGTAGAGGATATCATATCTCCGAACGCTGCCCATGATATCGGGATCCGCGTGGTGCATCAGGAAAGCCCCATGCTGAACACATTTACCGTGGAAGAGTGCATCGCCCTGTTCAAGGAATACCCGATGAAGGGTAGTTCCATTGACTGGAAAGCAGTTCACGAATATGCGGTGCGCCTGATGGAAACCTATGACATCAAGGTAGATCCGACGATCCTGGTAGATGATCTGAGCGCAGCTGAGCGAAACATGATCGCCATGGCCATGGCCATGGGCATGGACCAGGAGAGAGAGCAGACCCGCGTGCTTCTCCTGGATGAGGCAGATGCGTCCGTACCGGCTTCAGAAGCGGAAACGTTTCTCCAGCATGTCCGGAATATCGCGAACATGGGTATCCCGGTGATCATGGTCACACACCGTATCCAGGAAGTTATGGACTACTGCGACGATATCTCTATTCTGAACGGCGGGCAGCTGATCTACGAAGGTCTGGTCAGTGAGACGAGTGAGGATACGATCGTCCGCAAGATGTTGAGACCGGATGCGCAGATGGATGAGAACGGAGAACTACCTAAAACACAGTATACGCTCAGCCAGCTCTGGGACAGACTGAAAAAGAAGCAGCCTGAAAAGACCGACGCTCCGGCCATGGAAGTGAAAAATCTGCATGCGGAGAACCTGAAGGGACTTTCTTTCCAGGTATATCCGGGCGAGATTCTGGGGATCATCGGTATTCCTGACAGCGGCGTGCGCCAGCTTCCGGAAGTACTTGCAGGAGACAGCCGGATATACAGCGGTGAGTATGTCGTGTGCGGCAGGAAGCTTCCGCACCGTCTGACTCCGAAGAAGGTATACAAGAGCGGCGTTACCGTGCTTCCTGCGGACCGGCCGGTCAGGGGCGGCATCATGTCGAGTTCGCTTCGGGACAACGTGCTCCTTCCGAATGAGATCCAGTTCTGGAACCGGAACCGTCTTGCCGTTGAGACGATGAATATGGCGGTGGATATCTTTGATATCCAGCCGGCCGGAAAGATCAACATGGAATTCGGGAAATTCTCCGGAGGAAACCAGCAGAAAGCCATTATGGCAAAATGGCTGGCTGTCTGCCCGAAGGTCTTTGTCCTGGATGATCCGACATATGGCGTCGACCCGGGTTCCCGCCTGCGCATCTTTGATAATATCCGCAAGGCCGCAGAAATGAATGTCGCGATCGTGCTGTTCTCGACAGAGCCGGAGCAGCTGGTCAATATCTGTACCAGGATCGTAGTGCTCAAAGAAGGCGTGGATTCCGGTGAGCTGAAGACTGATGATGGGACGCTTACCAGAGAGAATGTTGCGAGGTGCTGCTACGTATGAGTAAGATAAAGAACAGTTTCGTCACCC
>CADCOU010000205.1 GCA_902803155.1 uncultured Lachnospiraceae bacterium
CATGAAAAAAAGATGGATCGTAATTCTGACAACAACAGCGATGATGACCGCAGCAGCGGCAGGAACGGCATACGCGGAAGGACCGGACAGCTCCGGCACCGGCATGGGCAGCGCGCCTCAGATGCAGGCGCCGGCAGGAACCGGGCAGCAGGCTCCCCAGATGCAGGCACCTTCGGGAAATAACCAGCAGGCGCCGCAGGATCAGCCTCAGATGCAGGCGCCGACAGGAACCGGGAAGCAGGCTCCACAGATGCAGGCACCTTCGGGAGACAGTCAGCAGATGCCTCAGATGCAGGCACCCTCAGGAGACTGTCAGCAGCAGACTCCTTCAGAGGGGAAGATGAACCATAGAAACCGGGACGGCCACAGGAAGGACTTCCTTGACGAGTATGTATCGAACGGAACGATCTCGCAGGAAACATACGACGCGATCAAAAAGTATATGGAAGAAAATAAGCCGGACAGGAAGGAAGACGCACGAAAGGATCTCCTGCAGGATCTGTTTGACAACGGCGTGATTACGCAGGAAGAGTACGATGCAATGGCAGCTGCAAGGCCTGCACGGACCGGAACAGGGCAGGATACGCCTGCAGACGGAACTCAGCCTCAGATGCCTGCAGCAGGTTCCGCAGCAGGTTCAGCAACAGAGTCCATGACAGGTACACCCGGAGCAGCAGATGCGGAGAGTTCAGCCACTGTGAATGATCCGGGCGCGGCGAACGGCGCAGCCTGAAACCGGAAGATAACCGGATACAGATCCGGAGAGAATAAGGACAAAGGGAGAGATCCCTTTGTCCTTTCCGGCGCATACATGGTAAAATACAACAGAAGCTGTTAATGCAGTTTTCCTGAGGAGATGAGAGGCAGAACTGTGAAAAACGGCAGCAGGAGGATCGGAGCATGAGAGTGCTTCTTGTGGAAGATGAAAAGAATCTGTCGTCAGCCATCGTCAGGCTTCTGAAGCAGGAACATTTTGAGGCGGACGCCGTTTATAACGGAACAGACGGGCTGGATTACGCGCTGGGCGGAGAATATGACGCGGTCATCCTGGATGTAATGCTTCCGGGGATGGATGGATTCTCCGTTCTCCGGTCGCTTCGGCGGGAGGGCGTATCTACGCCTGTCCTGATGCTGACTGCGCGGGGAGACCTGGAAGACCGGGTCAGAGGACTGGAGACGGGAGCGGATTACTATCTGCCGAAGCCGTTTGAGAAAGAAGAACTGATCGCCTGCCTCAGGGCGATTACCCGGCGCAGGGAAGAAACTGTGATCAATGAGCTGAACTACGGGGATCTCAGTCTGTCAGAGAAGGACGCCCATCTGTCCTGCACCGGTACCGGGAAACGGATCCGGCTTGGCGCCAAGGAATACCAGATGATGGAGTACTTTCTGAGAAATCCCGGACAGATCCTTCCGAAGGAAACCCTGACGGAGCGGATCTGGGGACTGGACAGCGAGGCGGAATATAACAATCTGGAGGTGTACGTCTCCTTTCTGAGAAAGAAACTGCAGTTTCTCGGGGCGGAGACATCCATCCGGACAGCAAGAGGCCTGGGGTATTCCCTGGAAAAAGGTGAGTGAGGAGTAACAAAGCTTTATGATCAGAAAGCTTCGAAGGAGGATGACCTTACTGGTTTCTGCCGTCCTGATTCTGGTGACGGCCGGTATCGTATTCTCTATCAACTATATGAACTGGCGGAATATCACGATCCAGGCGGAAAATGCTCTCGAGACGCTGGCAGAGAACGCCGGTGTCAGACCAGGACTTTCCCGGGAAAATGAGCAGCCCCCGGATAAACCGGAGAACGGCCGCGATGATGAACCTGGAGGCGACATGCAGGGAGAGCGGGGCGAAAGGGATGATCTTTCCGGCGGGGTCGGGAAATCCGATGAAAAGATGGATAAGGGACCTGTTTCCGGACAGCCGCCGCAGCTTCGGGACCGGGATACGCTTGCTACACTCAGCAATTACTATGTAGTGACTCAGGCGGAAGACGGCAGTGTTTCGGGATGGACGAGTGACAGAGAATTCCTGTACTCAGATGAACAGGTACAGGACATGGCGTCGCTGGTCGCCGGATCCGGAGAAGAGTCCGGCCGTATCGGCACCCAGTTTTACAAGGTAACAAAACAGGATGACAGTAATCTCCTGATTGTCCTGGATGAGCGCCTGGAGATCACAGCGGCAAAGCGGATGCTGCGCACCACCGCGTTGATCGCCGCATCAGCCTGCCTGCTTCTGTGTATCGGAGCCTGGTTCCTGATCCGTTTTATGGTCAGACCGGTGCAGGATGCATTTGACAGGCAGCGTCAGTTTGTCTGGGACGCCAGCCATGAACTGAAGACCCCCCTGGCAGTGATCGGGGCAAATGCCCAGGCGCTGGAAGGCGAGATCGGCCGCAATGAATCGCTTGACAATATCAACGGGGAAGTTCAGCGCACGGGCAGAATGATCCAGAACCTGCTCACTCTGGCAAAGACCGACAGAGATGACGCGAATATAGAATTCAGGCAGGTTGACCTCGGAAACACGGTGCTGTCTGCAGTGCTGCCGATGGAAAGCAGTGCGTTTGATGAAGGGAGGACATTTGACACACAGATCGGAGAAGGAGTCTTCTGCCAGGGAGACGAGGACATGCTCCGGCAGCTGACTGTGATCCTCCTCAGCAATGCACTGAAGTACTCTGACGCCGGTTCCGTTATCCGGGTGAGCGCAGACAGACAGGGGAAATCCGCCAGGCTTCAGGTCAGCAACCTGGGAGACGGCATAGCGCCGGAAGACAGGGAGAAGATCTTCGACCGGTTCTACCGGGCGGATGCTTCCCACAGCAGGGAAGTGGAAGGGCATGGCCTGGGACTTGCCATCGCCCGGAACATCGTTGAGATCCACAAAGGAAAGATCAGTGTCACCAGTGATATGGAAGAAAACGGAAGATACCGGACTACATTCAC
>CADCOU010000206.1 GCA_902803155.1 uncultured Lachnospiraceae bacterium
CTGCTCTGAGTGTGTCGATTCTGGTGTTTTGCGTGCCTTTATATCAAATCCGGTCCATCTCGTTCCGCTGTTCGTATGTATTCCCGGATGATCTCACAGGAGCGGCGGAACTGCTCCTTCTCTTTTTCGGAAAGCGGAAGCTCGATAATCTTTTCGATTCCCCCGGCTCCGATCCTGCAGGGGACGCCGCAGTGGACGTTCTGTTCCCCATATTCGCCCTGAAGCAGGACAGAGACCGGAAGAATCCGCTTTTCGTCCAGGAGAATGCATCTCACCAGATCCGCCGAAACGGCACCGATTCCGAATTCAGTTGATTTTTTTCCTTCTATGATGGTCATCCCGCCGCATCTTGTGTCTTCAAGAAGGGCTTCTTCTGTGAGGCCGTACATATCAGGCCCAAGTCCCCCGATCCGGATCGAGTCAAAGGCGATCAGGGAGGAATCCCCATGCTCCCCGAGACAGCATGCCTGAATGGATTTTCTTCCGATACCGGTACTCCTTGCGACCGCCCGGATGAGACGCGCACTGTCAAGAAGAGTCCCTGTACCGAAGGCACGCTCCCGCGGAAGATCCAGCCTCTTTCTCATGTAATCCGCGATGACATCGCAAGGATTTGTAACAGAGATAAAGATACCCCGGATCCCGTATGGTCTCAGAGAAGCGGCCAGTTCTTCCGACATCTCCACGGATCTTCCGAGCAGGTCGAGCCGTGTCTGACCCGGTTTTCGCCCCTCGCCGATGGCGTTGATGACTACTGCCGCATCTGAAACATCATGGTAGCCGCCCGCTCTTATAAGAGTCTGCCCGCCTGCACTGCCCATGCTGTCATCAACGTCCAGAGCCTGCGAGACAGCTTTATCCATATCCTTGTCCACCAGTACAATCTCGCTGCACAGACCGTCCTGCGCCAGGGCATATGCTGCGTGCGATCCCACATGGCCGGCTCCGAGTATTACGACCTTTCTGCCTTTCATTCCCTGCAACTCCTTTCCGGATACCGTTCTGCACGGACGCCGTCCCGAATCCGGAAGGAAATAAAAAACGCCCCTGACAGAACATTTACTTATTCTGTCAAGGACGAATAATACGAACTACTATCCGCGGTGCCACCTTGTTTTACGGAATGACCCGTACGCTCAGCGGGATACCTTCATATCCCCGGCATTTAACGCCTGCCTCCGGCGTCGCAGAATACTCTGTGAAAACCCACATTTCCCTGCGCCCTCCGCGGTCCATTTGACAGCTTGTTTCTCATCCGGCTCTCAGCATCCCGGACTCTCTGTAAAGGCATCACTGCCGTTATCTCCGCATCAACGGTTTGAATAAATATAAAATTGGAATGATTATAATTCGTTACAGAAACAATGTCAATAGGGACAAATCTGCTGGATATTAGCTGAATACCGGCACAATACAGGTTTTCTATACACAACAATAAAATGAATAATACACAATATAACATTGCTGTTGCACACGGTTGGAATTTTATCCTTTTTCGATTTTCTCTCAAATGATATAAATAAATACAGAGTTACATTTAGTGTCAGGCTAAAGGAAGGATGCAGGACGAAATAATGATGATACGCAGTGCAAAAGAGGAAGATGCCGGAAGGCTAGCGGAAATCTACGCCTATTATGTAAAGAATACAGCGATATCTTTTGAATATGATGCCCCGGCACCCGAGGAGTTCAGAAAACGGATCAGGCATACGCTGGAGAAATATCCTTATCTTGTTGTGGAAGAGGATGGAATCATCAGGGGATATGCTTACGCCGGCGTTTTTAAGAACAGGGCTGCTTATGACCGTTCCTGTGAGGTGTCGATATACCTGGACCGGGATGCCAAAGGAAAGGGGTATGGCAGGGCATTGTACGAAGCGCTTGAAGAAGCGTTGAAAAACATGGGGATCACCAATCTCTATGCCTGCATAACGGATCCTGTGAAAGAGGATGAATATCTGACAAGGAACAGTGAACAGTTCCATCAGCACCTGGGATACACAAAGGTGGGAGATTTCCATAAATGCGGGTATAAATTCGGGCGATGGTACAATATGATCTGGATGGAAAAGATAATCAGTGAACACTGACCCGGTTCTCGCAGGAATAGGAGCCTGCAAAAAAAGTGTTGACTCCTACGTTACGTAATGGTTTATGGTGATAGTACCAGGCGGATGGAGGATACACCAATGATGACAGTACATGAAGTGAGCAAGCTTGCCGGGGTGAGTATACGCACCTTGCAGTATTATGACAAGATCGGTCTTTTGCATCCGACGGGATACACCGATGCGGGGTACAGGCTGTATGACGATGCGGATCTGGAACGCCTTCAGCACATCTTACTGTTTCGGGAGCTGGAGTTTCCTCTGAAAGACATAAAGGCGGTCATAAACAGTCCTGATTTTGACAGAGGCAGGGCTCTGGAGCAACAGATAGAACTGCTGAAACTGAAGAAGGAACACATTGAAAACCTTATAAACTTTGCGCTTGGAATAAAAATGTTTGGAGTGAAGAATATGGATTTTAAGGCGTTTGACAGAAGCAAACTGGATGAGTATTCCAGACAGGCGAAAGAACTGTACGGAAATACACCGGAATACAAAGAGATGCAGGAGAAAACCAGGAACAGGTCAGAAGAAGAGGACAGACTTATGGCCGACCGGTTCATGCTGCTTTTCAAAGAAGCAGGGGAGATAAAGGATATGGATCCAGCTTCACCTGAGGCTCAGGATCTGGTTAAGAGAATACAGGAATATATCACGGAAAACATGTATACCTGTTCCAACAAAATCCTCAGAGGACTGGGAAAGATGTATTCCGGAGGCGGTGACTTTACCAGAAATATCGATGAGTACGGCGGCGAAGGAACAGCGGAATTTGTTGATAAGGCAATTCAGATTTATTGTGATAAAGCTGAATGAAAAAATGAACTTACGGAAACGGGAGGATCCCGTTTCCATTTGATTGTTTAATGGTTATATAGTTGCATGTAATGAGGTCGGCGGATTCATGGATATCAGACACTACTACGTAGAGAGCGGATACGGAGATACGTTGATACTCCTCCACGGCAACGGAGAAAGCTGTGACTATTTCAGGAACCAGATGGATGCGTTTGCCAGGTGTTTTCACGTCTATGCGATCGATACCAGAGGCCATGGGAAAACGCCAAGAGGCGACAGGCTGTTTACGATAAGACAGTTCGCAGATGACCTTGTGTGCTTCATGGATGATCATCAGATTGAAAGGGCTCATCTGCTCGGGTTTTCTGATGGCGGGAATATCGCCATGGTTTTTGCCATGCAGCATCCTGACCGGGTAGACCGTCTGATTCTGAACGGAGCAAACCTGGATGCGGGCGGTGTTAAACGATCCACACAGATTCCGATCGAGATAGGTTACCGCATTGCAAAAAGGTTCTCCGGCAAGAGTGATTCTGCGAGATTACATGCGGAGATGCTGGGCCTGATGGTCAATGATCCGAATGTCAAACCTGAAGAGCTTAAAATGATTCAGGCCAGGACACTGGTTATTGCCGGGACAAAAGACATGATCCGCGAATCGCATACCCGTCTGATCGCAGAGAGCATTCCGGACAGCCGGCTTGCATTCATCCAGGGGGATCATTTCATTGCAAATAAGAAACCAAGAGAGTTTAACCGGGCCGTTCTAAAGTTCCTGAAGGAGTGAGGATAAACAGAGATAACAGAGTACAAAGACAAGCCTTGCGAAGACGGGAAAAAGGTGTTATATTCCCCACTGAAAGCAACACAATAGTTTTCAGTCTTCAGGGCGAGGTGTAATTCCTCACTGGCGGTACAGTCCGCGAACTGCCTCAGGGCAGCCGAACCGGTGTGACTCCGGTACCAACGGTATAGTCCGGATGGAAGAAGATGTCAGTATGCAATAATGCGCCCGGAGACCTTGTCAGGTTTCCGGGCTTTTTTACGCATAAGCTATGGGCCATGGAACATGGCGCATAAACAGACATCCGTTTCCCGATTCCTGAAATAAGGAAAGGAGAGCTGTCTCATGCAGACCAGAACACAGAAAAGAACAAGATACCTGGTGATCTCAGCCATGCTGAGCGCGGTTTCCATCGTGCTGATGCAGTTTGATTTTTCGGTGCCGTTCATGCCGTCTTTCATCAAGATGGACCTGTCGGATCTCCCGGCGCTGATCGGCTCGTTTTCGATGGGGCCTCTGTACGGCGTACTGATCGCCCTGGTCAAGAACCTGCTTCATCTTCTGCGCACTTCAACCGGCGGGATCGGGGAGCTGTCCAACTTCCTGCTGAGCGCCCTGTTTGTGCTGCCGGCAGGCCTGATCTACCAGAGGAAGAAGACGAAGAAGCGCGCGGTCATCGGCGCCGTCACAGGCGCCGTCTGCATGGCGGTATGCAGCGTCCTGACCAATTACTTCATAGTCTATCCGGTCTACACTGCGTTTATGCCGATGGAGACCATCATCGCCATGTATCAGGCGATCCTTCCGAAGATCAAGGACGGGGATCTGCTCAGCTGCCTTCTGATCTTCAACATGCCGTTTACATTTGTGAAGGCCATGCTGTCTGTGGCGATCACGCTTCTGATCTACAAGCCTCTCTCCCCGATCATCCACGGAGAATAAACTGCCGGGGCTGGCGGTTCAGGCCCCTTCCGCATC
>CADCOU010000207.1 GCA_902803155.1 uncultured Lachnospiraceae bacterium
AAATCCCTCAAAGTCGATCGTCTTGTTCAGTGACGCATGCTCCGGATACAGCTGTACCAGCACCGGTGTCCCTGTTGCTTCCGCAGCGCGGATCACTCCTGCGATCGTATTGTAATCGATACAGTTTACGCTGAAGACCGATGTATTGGACTTCTGTGCGCTCTTTATGATATCGAGTGATTTTTCAAATGCCATTCTCTTACCTCTTCCTGTCTTTCTTCGCCCCTGCTTAGCGTCAGGGGAATCCATATTATTACATGCTTTCTTACCGTGAAAGAAGGTCCGGGGCTAAACTGCCCCAGACCTTTTGTAAAGCTTCTGCAAGGCGCCTGCGCCTTCTTAAGAATATTCCGGTTCTGAAAACCGGCGGCGGTATTACTCTTTCCTCGCCTGAGATTTGCGCTGACGCACCATGTCGGAATAGACAGCTACGAGGATGATAACACCCTTAACGACGTACTGCCAGTTTACATCCAGATGCATCAGGGTCAGGCCGTTGGAGATGACACCGATAATGAACACACCGATGATGACACCGGAGGTTCGGCCGGTACCACCATACATGGACGTTCCGCCAAGCACGCAGGATGCGATAGCATCTGTCTCAGCACCGACGGAGGTGGACGGCTGTCCGGATTTCAGCTTCGCGGAAAGGACGATTCCTGCGAATGCACAGAGGAGACCGGAGAAGGTCCACACCAGGATCTTGATCTTCTCGACGTTGATACCGGAGAACCTTGCTGCTGTCTCGTTGCCGCCGACTGCATAGATATAACGACCGGTTTTGGTCTTTGCCAGCAGCAGCCACTGTATGATGAACAGTATGATCAGGTAGATGATCGGAAGCGGAACTCCCATCACACGGGCAATACCGATGTTCGGGAACACTTCATTCACATACAGCGGAACCGGCTGTGCGTTTGCGAGCAGGTACGCGATACCACGCAGGATACTTTGCATAGCCAGCGTAACGACGAACGGGTGGATTCCGGAATAGGCAATGATAAAGCCGTTTGCCATACCGGCAATCAGTCCGACCAGAAGGCCTGCGATAATCGCAACCACCATCGGGAGATGCCAGCGCTCCATGCAGCAGATGCAGAGCACGCCCGAGCAGGCAATGCCCGCGCCGGCGATCAGGTCGATACCGCCGAGCATGATGCAGAGCATGATGCCGATGGCAAGGAATCCGGTCTTAGATACATTATCAAGAATTGTAAGCCAGTTTGACCAGGTAAAAAATCTCTGGTTCATGATCTCCAGGAAGATGCACAATCCCACAAGAGCGATCAGGATACCCATATTCTCCTGGAAATAGTGAGCAATCGGATTGCTCGCTTTTATTTCATCTTTCTTTCCCATCTTTTAATCCTCCACCATGGCAAGATTCAGGATCGCTTCCTGCGTGAATTCGGACTTATCCAGTTCACCGCGGATCTTTCCTTCACTCATCACATACATACGGTCACACATGTTCACTGTCTCAGGCATTTCAGAAGAGATCATGACGATTCCGATTCCCTGCTGGACCAGGTCATTCATGATCTTGTAGATCTCAGCCTTGGCTCCGACGTCGACGCCTCGGGTCGGCTCATCCATGACCAGAAGTTCCGGCTCTGCAGCCAGCCACTTCGCGATAACGACCTTCTGCTGGTTTCCGCCGGACAGGTTGCCGACTACCTGCTGTATGGAAGGCGTCTTGATAGCCAGACTTCCGACACCGTTGTTGACGATCTCTTCTTCTTTCTTCCTGTTGACGCGCAGCATATTGATAAACTTGTGGACAACCGAAATGCTCATGTTGAAGGCGATCGTATTCTTCAGGATCAGGCCTTCCAGTTTACGGTTTTCAGGAACAAGGCAGAGACCCATCTTCTGGATCTCCAGGGTGGACAGCTTCGAGATATCCTTGCCCTTGAAGGTTACCTTGCCTTCGCTTCTGGGATACAGTCCCATGACCGACCGCAGAAGTTCTGAACGTCCGGCACCGACCAGACCGTAGAATCCGACGATCTCACCCTTGTGGACCTCAAATGAGCAGCCATTGACCATCTTTCCGCCCTTGATGTTCTCCGCCTTAAGCAGCAGTTCACCCTTCGGGAGGAAATTCCTGGTATAGTAGTTGGTCAGTTCACGACCGACCATCATGCGGACCAGATCCGCTTCTTCTGATTCCTTCGTGATGATCGTTCCGACGTAGCCGCCGTCTCGCATGACGCAGACCCGGTCGGTGATCGTAAAGATCTCAGACAGTTTATGAGAGATATAGATCAGGCCGATGCCTCTGTCCCGGAGCTGGCGCATCATGTCGAACAGACTGTCCACCTCTCTCTCGGAAAGCGAGGATGTCGGCTCATCCATGATCATCAGTTTCATATTAAGAGAACATGCCTTTGCGATCTCGACCATCTGCTGACGGCCGATACTCAGCTGATTGACAGGTGTTGCCGGGTCGATATCGAGTCCGACCATCTCCAGCCACTGCTTTGCCTCTTCCCGCATCTTTCCCTGGTCGACGAATCTTCCGGTCGTTCTCTCTCTGCCGAGGAAGATGTTCTCTGCCACCGAGAGGAACGGGACCAGTGCGATCTCCTGGTGAATAAATGCGATACCCAGCTGCTGTGCTTCATGGACGGTATTGATATCGACCACCTGGCCGTCGACCTCGATTGTTCCTTCATCCTGCTTATAGATACCGCCGAGGCAGTTCATCAGGGTGGACTTTCCGGCACCGTTTTCGCCGAGAAGACCGAGGATCTCACCTTTATGAAGGGTCAGCTGAGCATTATCCAACGCTTTGACGCCGGGGAATGACTTGCAGATCCCCGTCATCTGGACTAATACATCTGACATATATGCTCACCTCTTGACTGAAAAAGAGGGCAGCCCATCCGACTGCCCTCAGTTTTACATGTGACACTGACTCAATCTGATACGATTGTTTGTTCAGTTTTGATGAATGAGATTACTGCCATCCGTCAGTTCCGAACTCGTCAACGTTCTCAGCGGTGATCAGGAAGGTGTCAACATCGATCTTGTGCTCGACTTCCTCGCCGTTTGCAAGCTTGAATGCAGCGACCATGGAGTCAAATCCAAGAGTATTCGGAGACTGGGAACCGGTTCCTTCTACCTGGCCGTTCTTGATCATGACCTTGATGTCCGGGTTTCCGTCAACGCCGTAGATCTTGATATCCTTCTCAAGCTGTACGGTTGCCTGCTCAACTGCATCGTAGCATCCCATTGCGGACGGATCGTTGATCGCGAAGATAACATCGATATCCGGGTCAGCAACCAGTGCCGGAGCAACAGCGTTCAGGGACTTCTCACGATCGCCCCAGCCGTCGACTTCCTGAACGATCTCATAGTCTGCGCCTGCCTCGTCGAGTGCTGCGAAGAAACCAGCATAACGGCGTGTGCAGGAAGTAGCACGCGGAGAATGAGCAACCAGGATCTTGATGTGCTGTCCGTCGAACTTGGTAGCTACGTCAGCGCCGCAGACATAACCTGCGTTGTAGTTATCGGAAGCGATGATGGTTGCAGCCAGATCGCCGTATCCGCCGTTGTCGCCTTCATCAACCGGGGTATCGAAGTTGATGACCGGTACGCCTGCCTCGTTTGCAGCCTTGAATGCGGATTCCGCTGCTGCAACGTCAGCCGGAGCTGCAAGAAGGTAATCAATGCCGTCTGCAAGGAGGTTGTTGATTCCTTCATTGATCAATGCCTGATCAGCTTCGCCGGATACCGGGATGACCTCGCAGTCTGCACCTGCAGCATCGATAGCTTCCTGTACACCATCAAGAACTGCCAGCCAGAACGGGTTGTTCATGGTAGCCGGAGCATATCCGATTTTCAGCTTCATGTCTTTGTAAACAGTGAGATCTTCATCTCTCCAGTTAACACGGGCGTTCTGGGAAACCGCAGTTCCGTCCGCTGCTGCTTCAGTCTCATCCGCGAACGCTACCGCGCTCATGGAAAGGACCATGACTGCTGCTAATGCGCATGCCAACAATTTCTTCATGTGAATCCCTCCTTGAAAAATTGAGTGATAATTTAGTTACGTCGGCAGACCCTTAAACCGTCTGCCAAAGCACACTCACATTATAAGTTTTTAACCACTTATTGGCAAGGATTTTTTGTCTGAACGAGGAAGTTTTATACGAAAACGTTTTCTTAAGAGAGCGTATAATTGTGCAATAACACAGAGAGTTGCCAATCTTCTTTCCGGACTGTCCGTTCAAATGCCTGTTCTTCGATGCTTTTCCTGTCACTGTGACAACATGGGATCCGCTCAGATGCGTTGAAGACTGAGTTGTCACCTTTCGATATGTCTCTGAGGTGTACGCGCCATGAAGTCCAGGACCATCTGCTCGCTCTGTACGTATGAGCTCGCGCCGAGTCCCAGCGCATTCAGCGCTCCTGTGGCAGAAGCAAACTGTACACATTCCCTCATGGACAATCCCTTCAGCAGAGTATGGATAAAACCGGCAGTAAAGTTGTCGCCGCATCCGGTCGTATCGACCGGGCGGATCACATACGGATCGGCATAAAACCGCTCCTGCCCGTTCTTGAAGAAACAGCCCTTACTTCCCAGTTTGATGATCACGTTCCCTGCGCCGAGAGACAGAAAATAATCTGCCATCTCCTCTTCCCGCTCCAGACCGGTCACGTAGGAAGCCTCATCCCAGCTGGGCATCAGATAATCGATCATCGGATAGATGTCATCATAAAAATGCGGGCCATGCCCCTTGATGTCCAAAGTCATGTCCGCAACGATCACGCCGCCCGCGTCCCGGCAGAACTGAAGTGCGTATTCCAGTCCGTCCTGATCCAGGGTATCCAGCATGAACAGACTCGCAATGGAAAGGATCCTGGTTTCATCCAGCGTTCCTGGCACAACGTCTTTCCGCCGGATACCATAGTTTTCTCCTTTACCGACCAGGAATTTGTGCGACCCGTCCCTGCGGACATTTACCAGGATCCTCGGCGTGTGGCATGAATCATCCCGTATGATCAGGGACGTATCCACTCCTCTTTCCCGGAGGATCCCCTCGATCCGGTTTCCGGTCACCCCATTGTCAAGGCGTCCGAAATAAGCGTTCCTGTCGCCCAGTCTTGCCACGCAGCTTGACTGGTTGCCCGCATCTCCGCCCACGCTGTCCGTCACGACACCGCACGAATAAGTCTCTCCTTCTCCGGTAAAGAACTCATCCGGAACATCCGGGATCGTGAAATCATGATTCGCTTCTCCGATATGGATGACATCATACTTTTTCCGCATGGACGTTTTTCTCCTTCCCATTGAACTGAAGGCAGAGCATCGTCAGGTCGTCATACTGCGGGGCATTTCCCTTAAACTCACTGACTGCCGCCGATACTGTTTCCAGCACTTCCCTGGGAGAACTGTCTTCACAGCTCCGGAGAGCTTCCAGCATGCGGTCCGTACCGTACAGGGTATCCCCGCTGTCAGTCGCTTCCGTAACGCCGTCCGTATAGATAAACAGTTTCCCTCCGGGTTCAAACTGTAATTCGTATTCTCTGTACCTGGTTCCTTCTATGCCACCGAGCACAAAACCATGCAGATCCTTCAGAAGCTCAAAGCTTCCTCCCGGATTCTTTATGGCAGGATATTCGTGTCCGGCGTTAGCCGCAGTCAGTCTGCCGGTAGATACCTCCAGTATGCCGATCCAGGCAGTTATGAAGATTTCCTCCGGATTGCGCCTGCAGATCTGTTCATTAACCTTCTGCATGACCTGCGCAGGAGATATCTTTTCCATCGCCGCATTATGAAGCAGTGCGGAAGACACCATCATGAACAGTGCCGCCGGGACCCCTTTGCCGGATACATCCCCCATCACCATGCAGAGGTGATTGTCATCGATCATGAAGAAGTCATAAAAATCACCGCCAACCTCTTTCGCAGGCGTCATGGACGCATAGATGTCAAACTCCTTCCGGTCCGGAAACGGCGGAAAATCCTTCGGCAGCGCGCTGACCTGGATCCGTGTTGCCAGGGAGAGTTCCGCGTCGATCCTCTCTTTTTCCAGAGCGAGCGCCTGCCGCGCCTTTGCAGCGGACACATAGTGGGCCCCGAGGGACAGTACGAACAGCGAAAGCACGCCTGCCGTCATCCAGAGCGGATGAAGCACATAGCCCATCCTGTACAGCAGGACCGTGCCAGACAGACTGAGCAGGATCAGTCCGCCGCACAGAATGCTTCCGTAAGCCACTTTCAGACGAAGGAACAGGATCATGGAAGCAGCGCAGACCAGAAACAGCAGAACCAGCTGCAGGAGGTCCGAAACTTCCGTTTTGAAATTGCGCTCAAGCAGACTCTGTATCACATTTGCCTGGACTTCAGTCCCGTACATCTGCTTACTGTTATCTATGGAGGTAAAATATGCATCCTGCAGCATCGCCGCATAAGGACCGATCAGCACGATCTTTCCCGCCCAGTAGTCAGCAGGAATGTTTCCGTTGATAAGTTTCGAGATGGATACCCCGTCATAGTAAGCCCCGGGGAGACCGGTGAATGGAATATAGAAAAACCCGGTCTTCCCGGTCGGAGGATATTCCAGTTCTTCTCCCTGCTGCGACAGGTATATCCTTGCAGTTTCGCAGGCCATGGAACAGACACGTTCCTCTCCATCCGGTTCTACGAACAGAAGAGCGTGCCGCATGATACCGTCCAGATCGCACATCGCATTGATGTGCCCCTGGACTGTATTCCTGCGCAGTTCTTCATAGGGCAGATCATAACTTACCGCGGCAGAAGCATTTACGCCGGCCGCCCTGCCGTTTTCCCATACGATATCCTCTCCGAATCCTGCCATGGAGGCGGTAACGACATTCCCGAGTTCAGCCGCTGCCTGTGCAAGCCGTTCATCCGCCTCGGGATTCGTGTTGCCCGCATACAGAACATCGATCGCGGTAACTGCCGGCTTTTTCTCCGGGTCTGCGGAAAGGGCCTCAAGAGCAGAGGCCATAATGGTCCTGTCCCAGGTGTTGTAGGGTCCGAATTCAGACAGGGCTTCATCATCAATGCCGATGATAATGATATCGCCGGAGGTATGGCCGGGTTTCTGGCAGATCCTGTCCTGTATCCATTTATCCAGCCGGCGGATACCGCCCAGTGCGATCAGAAAGGTCACCACCAGGGCACAAATAATAGAAAAAATAAATCTTCTGCTCTTACTCAAGGAGATACCTCGCAGTCTTTTCCGCAAACCTGTATGAATGATCTATCTGTCACTCTGCTCCGGAACAGAACTCCGTGCTGTCAGGATCTGTCCGGCTCAGACTCTTCTTCTGTCTCTTCTGCCGGCACCCTGTCCTCAGCCAGATCATCAAGCCAGCTGAAAGATCCTGTCTTCTTCACATCCTCGCCATAGATGGTTCTGAAATCATCCTTCATGGAGATTACGTTGTAGCCACTCTCTTCCCACTGCTCTCCGAGTTCGCGCGTCTTCTCCGTATTCCCGTAATCGCGCTCTTCGTCATCTGCGATCAGCATAAAAGCAGCACTTCTGTACCTGTTATTGAATATGGTATAGTTGTGCATGCTGCAGTCGCCGCTGCTGTTGCCGAATGAAAGAACGGGCTGACGGCCGATCTCCTGCACGATGGACCTGACCTTATTCATCTTCAGGTTCTTGAGGATCAGCTGATCCGTCCGGAGGACGTCGTCCTCTTTGGTGTACACGTACTCCAGTCCGTCCGCGTCACCCTGGTTCGTGGCTTCCATCACCACATCCATTCCGATGATCTGCTCATAGGGAATGTCCAGCATACCCTCGATAAACGTACGGCAGATGGATCTGTCACTTCCGCTGACTACAAAGACCTTGAAATCATTTTCCTGGAGATATTCCACGACCTCGATCATGGGCACATAGAATGACTCCGCATAGGTCATTCCTTCGAAGCCGTCCACATCCCGGATCAGAATGGTATTCACGAAGTCCGCGAATTCTGTCAGGGTCATGCCGGCATAGGCCTTTGCCGCATGAGTTGCGTGCAGTATGTCCATATGATCCGGAAATGACTTGTCCAGCGCATGATCACGCAGCATGCGTCCGAATTCCAGCATCTCCGCGTCCGGCTCATAATTCGTATCCTTCAGGATACGCCATGCAAGCATGTAGTATTCCAGATAAGTCGGACACAACTCCGCGCAGAGCGTACCATCCATATCGAAAGTAGCGATCCTGTCCACCGGAGGAATGTAATCCGGCGAGGACTCGTCCGTGACATCCTCCACATAATCGATCAGTGTCTTCAGTGCGGGAGCATCCTGATTCCATTCCGGGAACAGCTCCTCATAAACCATCTCCTCTGTTTCCGCCTCGGTTTCCTGTGCGGGTACAATGCCGGTCAATCCTGTCAGTACAAGAAGGACCACAAGCAGCGATACAGTGAATACCTTAGTCTTCTTTACCATATTCATTTCCTCCGCAAGACCTGTTTTCTGTTAAACCAGCTATAAAACCGGCAATGCTATTATGGGATTATCCGGATTTGATTACTACCTTACCATACCTTTTACCCGTTTTCCAACAATGCACTCCGAAACTGTCCGAAAAGGAATACGGATCACAGTATCTCATAGCATAAAGTCCCGTCCTGTTCTTTTTCAGGCAGCCTTCTCAATATCGCTCTCAGGATCGATGAAGAGATTTCATCTCCTTCGTCTGACAGGGCTGCTTTTCCTTGCGGCAGACGGGTGCAGTCGACCTGCAGCTGCCTGCCTCCGCCGACCTCTTCAGAACTTAAGACCAGCTTTACGCCGCCCGTCTTCACCCGGTCCAGAGCAGGCAGAATGCTCGATAAGACAAGCTCCTCCACTGCCAGGATCGTATTTCTCACTGCCCTTCTGTCCATCATCTGGTGACTGCAGAATAACTCCAGTTCGCCGAGCATCCCGGGAACATCCCTGTTTTCATACATAAGGTCATATTCCCATATCTTTGTACGGAAGATGAACTGCCTTGTCACCTCTCTCTTTGGATGTTCAAAGATCTGCTCCGGCGTTCCCTCTTCATAGATTCCTCCCCCGTCCAGGAAGAAGACCCTGTCGGAAATCTGTCTGGCCAGCCTCATCTCATGCGTGACGACCAGCATCGTAAGCCTGGTCTTCGCCAGGTCCCGGATCACAGAAAGAACCTCTGATACCAGGGCAGGATCCAGCGCACTTGTCGGCTCATCGAAAAGCATGATCTTCGGATTCATGGCAAGAGCTCTGGCGATAGCAACCCTCTGTTTCTGCCCTCCTGACAGTTCGTCCGGATACTTCCGCTCTTTTTCCCTGAGGCCGACACGGTCAAGCTGCAGCAGTGCTTCCTCATACGCATCCTTAACAGAGCTCCCGTTAATATCAATCAGCGGCATCATTACGTTTTCCACGGCCATCTTATGCGGAAACAGATTGAAAGACTGGAATACCATTCCGACCTTCCTTCGAAGCAGCGGCAGGTTGACATCCTGTGCGCACATATCCATACCATCCACGATCACAGAGCCTGACGTCGGCGTCTCCAGACGGTTGATGCAGCGGAGCAATGTGGACTTCCCCGTTCCGGAGGGTCCGATGATGCTGATCACCTCTCCCTCTTCAATATTGCAGCTTACATCTTCCAGAGGTACTGCATCCGGGTATTCTTTTCTCAGATTTCTTATTTCAATCAGACTCATGTCCTGTCCACTCCTTTGATCACACGTGCCTCTTTTTTCTTTTCAGCCGCTTTCCGGGCGAGTTCTGCCGCTGTTGTCATCAGCCGGGTCAGGGCAAAATAGATCAGCGCTATCGCGATCAGGGGGAAGAACGCTTCCATCGTCCTGCTCCGAATCAGGTCACCCGCTCTTGTCAGCTCCACAACTGTTATATAACCCGCTACACTCGTTTCCTTCAGGAGACTGACAAACTGTGACTGAAGGACCGGAGCATAGATACGCTTTGCCTGCGGCAGGATCACTCTTTTAAATGACATGTCTGCCGTGTACCCGAGCGCCAGCGCGGCTTCCCTCTGCCCGTCATCCACAGCTGACGCAGCATTCCAGATGGCGCCGTAAGCTCTGGCTCCGAAGATGAATGTAAATCCGATAATTGCGACTGCAACTGCCGGCATACTGAATTTCCCGAAAATAATGTAATAAAGCACCATGAGGATCACTACAGCCGGAACACCGGCCACAAGGGCCTCATAGACAGAGAGCAGGGCATTCGGCACCCTGAGGTTCTTATGCCTGATCAGAACCAGAAGATATGCCAGGGCAGCGCCTGCTGCCCCGGAAGATAAGCTCATCAGAACCGTAAGCCACAGTCCGGAGAGAACCATGGCATACCGGTCTTCCTTGATAAATGTGCGGTAAAAGCTGTCGCGCAGATCTGATAAGAAAGAGGAGCTGTCAGACGCAGAGGAAGCCTCGTCTGCCGCAGCCCTTACGACCAGGACAAATTGTGCCGGGTAATACTCGACGAAATCCATCAGCTCTTTCCTTTCATCGGTAGCAATGATGGATCCGCCCCCGAGCAGCGCCTTTCCGGCCTGCACACCGGACAGGACGGAGGCAAGTTCCATTCCCGTGAAAGACACATGAACGTCCAGATCCTTCGCCATCAGGAGGATCAGCTCAACGTCAAAACCGATTATTTCCCCATTTTCCCCGGAATAACTGACAGGTTCCAGCGTGTCGCACATTGCCGCCTTCACCGTTCCGTTCTCACCTGGCCAGTCCTGCTCCGGCACGTGCTTTACACTCTCATCCGTCCCGGTCCATTTTTCCCAGAGATTGTCTATTGTTTCCTCCGGGATCCGGTCCAAAGCTTCCTGCCATTCATCCCTCCTGGAATCTCCCTTCTCGAAAACGTATCCGAATGCACTATCCTTCAGACTGTGAGGGAGCAGGGCCAGGTCACTGTTCCTGTTTACGGCAAGTGCTGCGACTGCATTGTTGTTCAGGATGGCATCCGTCTTTCCTGACTGCAGGGCCAGCAGCATATCCGCCATGGATGAATAGTAGGTAAACCTGCCCACATCCGGTACGAATGACTTAACCAGCTCTTCGAAAGGAGCCCCGACGAGCATGGAAACCGTTTTGCCGCTCAGTTCTGAAAACTCCTGAAACTCCGGTACTCTGTCCGAAGTATTCTGTTCCTGTACCTGTCCTTCTGAATATTCCGTTTCAGAATACACCGATTCCTGATCCCCCCACGCCGCAGCAACAAGAAGCAGCAATGCCAGGGTTATAATAATCAGGCAGTTTTTTCCAGCTTTCATAATCATGTCATCACCAAACCGGATATTTACAGAACATCCTCATTTTTTGCAGCTGTCTCTACACCCCGCGATATTTCAGGCAAAGCATGGTAATATCATCAAACTGCGGCGCCCCGTCCGCAAAATGGTCCACCTCGTCGTGCATACGCCGGATCAGTTCCTCCGGTCCTGCGGCAGTTTCACTCCCTGCAGCGCCGATTCTGTGTTTACCTTACCACACCTTTTATCTGTTTACTAATGAAAAAAGACCGGTTGTTCAGCCATCGTAAAAAGGGAGACAGGGGACGGTCCCCTGTCTCCTTTCTTTATACTCATCTTTTGTCGGGTCATGCTCCCGGATAGCCGTCCGTGCTGATCCAGCCGCAAAGTTCCAC
>CADCOU010000208.1 GCA_902803155.1 uncultured Lachnospiraceae bacterium
CACCGAAGCTGCAGGAGGGTCAGGAAATCCCCCATGACTTCGTGGGACGTTTTTCCGGTATTCCTGAAATTATCCTCGTCAGGTTCCTGCGGGATCAGTTTCCACGCCAGGTCCGCGGTCTGGTATGCTTCCCGGAACCGTTTTTTGTAAAACTGGAAGAGCGCATAGGTATAGAAGGCCTGAAATGTTTTAAGCTGCGGCATCGTGTAGGAGGTTGCAGCCTTCAGGCAGTCTTCCGCTGCCCGTTCATTTGTTTTGATGCCGAGGATGCTCAGTTTCCGTCTGTTGTCCGGATGATATTTCAGATAGCACAGATCCAGTTCATGCATCAGGTCCGTAAAACCTTCCAGGCCTTCCATGGAGTCCATCAGGATGTTCTGCTTCCGTATCATGCAAAGTGCATATTCTGTCAGCGCCCGGGGATAGCGGCAGGTTTCCGCCAGGGTCTTCAGATTCTTCAGCATTTCTTTCTTCAGTCTTCTGAATGCCGAAGTTTCCGGGGGACGTTCGGAGCCTTTCGAAAAGATCTCGATCTCGGTCTCCATCTGTTTCGTCAGGAAACGGCTGTAATTGTTCATTCCGTGCAGTCCGTAAAGGGACGCGGACTTTTCATAAAAGACTTCCATAAAGAAGCTGCAGATATCCTGAAACTTTATTGCGGTCATATTTCCGGATGCTGACAGTTCCGCCTCCGAAAATCCCTTGAAAGTCGAATAATGATTCAGACCTTTTTCTCTGGCAAATCTGAGGGCTGAGAAGCTCAGATACTTCAGACGCTGCCTGTCTGCTTCGGACGGTGTCTCTCCGGGAGACAGATCCTTCTGCAGATCCTTCTGCAGTTTCTGAGCGTGATTCCCCAGAGAATTGATCGCGGAAGGATGCCCGTAACCGGCAGCTTCCGAAAGATACTTTATGGATGTCAGGACCGGATCCTTTTCCGCCGGAGGAAGGCCCATGGACCGGATGTTATCCTGGGCGTTCTGGCTTCCGTATACCTGCATGTAATAATAGTAGCCAAGGTTGAAAGCAGAAGTGCCCGCCGGCATCCCGGCACGCTTCCGGAGGTCATAGCTCCGTTTGGAACAAAGGTAGGCCTTTCTGTAATTGTCCGGATGATCGGCGACGATTCCGTAGTACAGAATATCGGACGCCATTTCCAGGGTATACGGATCCGCCTGGCTGTTCATGATATCATCGCCGACCTTCCCGAGAATCAGAAGGGAGCTTCCGCCGATGATCCCAATGTCAGAAACATTCTTTAAAAAGGTGCGGGTAAAGTTCTCCTCCTGCGTGCTGACGGAGACCGTTTCTTCCGGGACTGTTTTTCCCGGGGACTTCGTACCCGATGCACGCAGATAGAGGTTTTCGGAATCCCAAATTTCCAGCGATTCCAGTTCCGGACAGGTTTCCCATCCCCCGACCGTTTTTCCTGCCAGATTATACATATTCGCACCCAGAAGGGCTGTCAGGAAGAGCAGGGCCAGCCCGTTGCCGCGTTTTTCCGCGGAATCCGCTTTCTCTGCTTCCGAAAGGCAGGAGGTGATTTCTTCCAGGAGCGGCAGGTAGAGCTTCCGGGCCAGAATCCCGGAAGGGCTTTTTTGATCTGTCTTTTGATCTGCCGCCGCATCCTGTTTCTGAAGGGACACTGTGATCCCGCGTACAAAATCAGCAAGCTTCCGCCAGGGATAGCTGAAATGTCTGGCGAGCTCAGTGTTCTTTTCAATGATCCATGCCAGTGAGTCCGTCTCTCTCAGCAGGCGGAGCAGCAGTCTTTTGCGGATGAATAATTTGGCGTCATTGTCCCGGCCGGCGATCTGGTTTCTCATCAGACCGGCGACCTTGTTGTCCAGATCTTTTACAGAGGGATTCTCGGAGCCTGATTCCGGGCCGAAGTCAAGAAGTCCCGCGAAATGAACGGATAAAAAGATCTTGTTCTGATTGAGACGGCGAATATTCTTCACCGCGTAAT
The DNA here is from genome assembly GCA_902803155.1 of uncultured Lachnospiraceae bacterium. Taxonomy (GTDB): domain Bacteria; phylum Bacillota; class Clostridia; order Lachnospirales; family Lachnospiraceae; genus Porcincola. The sequence goes on from CADCOU010000208.1 coordinate 1,970, forward strand.
CATGCCATCTTGCGCCGGCTTCCTCCCGGGCCTCCGGTGACACGTTTGCGATCTGAAGAACAGAAGCCTTTTCCGGGCCGGGCTTTTTACCCGAAGGGGACAACGGGGTACGTCTGAGCCATTCATATGTTTCCAGCTGATCTTTTGTGAAGCCCTGTTTATTGGGGCTTTCTTTATAAAGAACATCCCTCAGATCTTTCAGGCTGAAAAGATGATAATACTTCTCTGAATACTTCATATCTGCGCGCTCCATGGAAAGGACGATGTCTTCATTCCAATACTAAAACAACTCTTGCGGGCGGGCAACAGACAATGTGCGGGAACTGTGATTGGACACCAATCAGATATGGAGGAATCTTTTAACTCCACAAAATCGTATGCAGGAACTATATTTTAAGCGAGGAGGGGAGAGAAATGAGAGAGGATAATTTCGGAAATGCGATCGGGGAAGTGCTTGGGGAAGCCATCGGGAAAATGTTCAGCGAAGCTGAAAATGCCGGATCCAGGATAAAGGGCATCCATGTGTTTGTTGAAAACCTCAATGAAGCTGATGATTTTCCGGCAGAAGACACTGACGAGGACGAGGCTGAAATCCACGGGATGAAATCCGTACTGTTGAAAGTCGTCAGGCCGCTGATCGTTCTGATTATGGCGGTTTTTTTCTTCTACTGGTGGAATCTGCTGATGCCGCTGGAGGAAGCTCTGGTTTCCGACGGCCATCTGCAGTTCATGAACGGCAGCGTTGTTTTACGGGCGGAGTGGATCAGGGTCGTCCATCTCGCAGTGCTGCTGATCTCAGCAGTGATTTCGGACAAAATCATCAACCGGCTGATTCCGGAAGAGGGCATCGTATGCATTTTTCTCTTCATCGTCACAGCAGCCATCTGGCTGTGCATAGTGTTCGACCTGTTCCTTCTGAATAAAGAGCCGGGGATCGTTCCGATCCCCGACAGATATCATAAGCAGTTTGAAGCGGAGTGGCAAAGAGATCCCCGGAATCTCTTAATAGAGAAAGGATACGTGCAGCGATATTCGGTGGACATTGATGGAGACCGCTTTCTGTATCTCATGAATTATAATGGCATGTTCAGGAATGATTTTGCGTTCATTCTGGACCGGGAAAACGCGGAGATCCGGATACCGGTGGACGGAAACGACCGGTTCTTCAGAGAACATGTCAGTGAATCCGCCTGGAATAAGCCGGGCTCTGTAACAGCGGAGGTCTTTACGGATGTGGAACCTTGCCGGCCGCTTCTGTTTTCGGGCAGTTACGACAGTGAGAGGGAAGCATTCGTGATCCCGCTTACCGGTCCGGTCCAGGATGCCCGGTACGGATACTGTACGGTATACTTGACCGGGACAGACTACACGGCCCGCCAGCTGTTCGGCGAGCGTTACCAGGTCCGTCTGTGGGACCTGCTCAGAGGAAAGAGGTAAAGAAA
>CADCOU010000209.1 GCA_902803155.1 uncultured Lachnospiraceae bacterium
ATGCCATACCAGAGACATATTGCTGTCAGATCAGAGCAATACGCTATCCCGCTCTCTGTATGTTACGGGAGAAACTCGTTTCCGGATTCTCTGTCAGACGGGCCGGGGTAAGATTTCAGTCATTGCACAGTACCTGCCATATGAAGAAATCGGAATTTCCGAACAAGCCGATACATCCGAGGAACGCACCCGTCTGCTGATTCCGGATGAGTACAGAAGAGCCGGATGAACTGAGAGCAAAAAGTGTCAGCACTGCTGACACTTTTCAAAAACGAAGAATTGTACCTATGAAAGAAATCGATAACCGCTTTGAACAGGTAACGGCAATCATCGAAAATGCCCGAACCCACTACATTAACACGTAGTTTTGTTTATGCTATACTCACCTTACAGGAGGTGAGGGAATGGAGGAAAGAATGGCTGAACTTGAAATTAAAGCTGCACTCAGAGATGAGAGGGATCGCCTGCTTGAGATCAAGCGTGTCACTCCGGAAGACGCCGTCGAAGCACACCGGTTGATTGACAAAAGACTTTCTACGATCCGGGAGTCCCTCGAGGACTGACAATCTCATATTCTTCTTTATTCATATTTAAAAAAGCTGCGGCACCTCTCAGCAGAAGTGCAGCAGCTTTTCTCTGATATCTTCATATTCCCGGATCGCCGTGTCGTACAGTCCCTGCAGGATCTCGGGATCTTTTGTATAAGTTGTGATCTCCAGTTCCTGTTCAGGTGCGATGATCAGGGCGTGTCCTTTTTCTTCCAGCCGCCTTGCCGCGTTCAGGGATGCGTTATAGCGCAGATGACGGACGTCCAGGCTGTGTACCAGTTTGGGATACCGCGCCAGAACTGCATGATACATGGAGCGGTGCTTCTCCGGTGTCCGGACTGTATCCTTTGGTCTGCACAGGAGGACAATCACCCTGTCACACCCCGCTTCCAGTGCTTTCCTGACCGGGATCGGATTACTGCAGCCGCCGTCATAGTAGTATCGCCCGTCGATCTTTACCGGACGGCACGCGACCGGGATCGCGCAGGTTGCCATGAAGACCGAATAGTCTGTCGGGCAGAAGTCCTTCTTGGTGAAATAATACGGCTGAGCTGTTTCGGCATCGGTTGCCACAGCCCAGAATTCGCACGGGTTTTTCATGATCGCCTCGTAGCCTAAGGGATCTCTTCCACCCTTTCCGGTCAGATCCTGATAGATGTATTTCAGATTAAAGAAGTTTCCTCCGCTGTGGCGGAATGCAGTCCATCCCATGTAGTCTGCGTCGTTGACATAGTCTACAAAGAACCGCCGGTTCCTGTCCCTCTGTCCCGCGACAAAGGATGCCCCGCAGGACGCGCCGGCTGAAACGCCGATCACGTAATCCGGATGGATCCCGTCATCCAGCATCCGGTCCAGTATGCCGGCGGTATAGGCACATTTCATGCCTCCGCCTTCGATCACAAGCCCCAGTTTCATACCTGTCTGTTCCTTAAGCAGTCCATTGTCTGAACTGATTTTTTCCTGTTCTGATCCCTGATTTCTCAAATGGACATGCCGCACTGTCTCTCTGCCGCTTCTACCGTATGACCGACCAGTACGGAGGTCGTTACGGAGCCTACTCCGCCCGGGACGGGCGTGATGGCTTCCACGACCGGTTCCACCGAATCATAGTCTACATCTCCGCAGAGCTTTCCATTCTCATCCATGTTGATGCCGACGTCGATGACAACCTGTCCGGACCGCACAAAGTCAGCCGTCACTGTCTTCGCCCTCCCGGCAGCTGCGATCAGAATGTCCGCTTCTCTTGCGACGGACGACAGGTCTCTGGTCTTTGTATGGCAGATGGTTACTGTCGCGTTTTTTTGAAGCAGCATCATGGATGCCGGTTTGCCGAATACCAGGGAACGCCCGATCACGACTGCCCGCTTTCCGGTGCAGTCGATCCCGTAATGATCCAGAATCTCCATGACTGCCTGCGGCGTGCAGGGGGCAAACCCTACTTTCTTTCCGGTGAAGACTCCGCACATGGAGAGGTCTGTCATGCAGTCCACATCTTTTTCCGGACGAAGCCGGTTCTCGATCAGAGATGCATCCAGATTCTTCGGCAGCGGACGGAGCATCAGCACGCCGTGAACGGAAGGATCTTCATTGGCCTCATCGATCACGGAGAGCAGTCTCTCCTGCGTGACGTCAGCGGGAAGTACCACGCTCTTAACCTGTACGCCTGCTGCATCACAGCGTTTCACGGCGCCTCTTTCGTAGGACAGGTCTCCCGGGTTCTCTCCCACCCGGATGATCTCCAGAGTCGGGACTATACCGTTCTCTTTCAGGCGGTTCACTTTCTCTGCAAGCTGTTCGTTATAGGATGCAGTCACTTCCCTGCCAAGAAGCTGTCTTGCCATGCCTGTTCTCCTTCTACAGTCATCCCTGTTCTCTGAGTTTCTTCCGTACGCTCTCAAAGATCTCATCCGCGAGCGGACAGTATTTCTCCAGCAGCTCATCCGCTTTTCTGTTATAGTTTTCGGCTGCATCTCTGTCCTTCATGGACTTTGTATTGATAAAGACATTCAGAGAAGCTCCGCGAAGCGCTGCCCTGCAGAATGCCGCCGCATCGCCTGCGTCGGAGACTGCCATGACTGTGCCTTTTTCCGCCGCCTCCCGGATAAGTTCCAGGGCATATGCAACTTTCTCCATGATCTCCATGGGGACGTCACAGGCTGCCTTCAGGGCATGCTCCATGACTCTTTCCCGCTCTTTCTTCTCTTCCTCTGTATCGCGCGGCATGGAATATGCATTTGCCAGCGGCTCAAATACCTCCGCATCCCGCTCGATCAGTGTGAGCAGTTCATCCTGGAGGTTGGACGCTCGTGACTTCAGGTCCAGCATGTCCACTTCCACGGAAGCGTACTTCTTTCGGCCGATCGTCAGGTGTGCGACCATGTTGCCGAGCGCTATGCCGAGTGCGCCTACCAGTGCGCTGGCGCCTCCTCCTCCCGGAGTAGGCTAGCCGGAGCCGAGTTTTTCTATGAATTCATTTACAGGTATCGTTGAATATCCCA
>CADCOU010000210.1 GCA_902803155.1 uncultured Lachnospiraceae bacterium
ACAGATCCGTTCTCCGTAAGCGTGTTTTTCAGAAGGTAGCCGACCATGACATAGTCCTGGATCTTCGCCTCAGGATCTCCGGTTTCCGCACTGTGCTCAGTCAGGTAATCATGGATCAGGCGGAACGCCTCTACCCCATAGTAGTCATCGGCATTGATCACTGCAAAGGGGCCGTCGATCGCAGGTTCCGCACACAGGACCGCATGTCCGGTCCCCCATGGTTTCACCCTCCCCTCAGGAACACGGAACCCGTCCGGAATATTCTCCAACTCCTGGAAGATATAGCGGACCTTCATGGTTTTGCTGATTCTGTCGCCGATCGCATCGCGGAACAACTGTTCATTTTCCTTCTTGATGATAAATACGACTTCTTCGAATCCGGCGCGGTGCGCGTCATAGATCGAGAAGTCCATAATGATATGGCCCTGCCCGTCCACGGGGTCGATCTGTTTCAGCCCGCCGTAGCGGCTGCCCATACCTGCTGCCATGATTACAAGAACCGGTTTCTTCATAAGTTTTTCCTTTCTGGACTTTCTTCTTTGAATCCTTACTTAAATAATACCAGAAAATCCGCCTGATGATCACGAATCGTCAAACAGCTTTCCGGAAAAATCATCAGCCACCTGCTCCCCACACCAGTTCCTCATACTGTGTCCTGTAGAGATCATAGTAATAGCCTTTCTCTTTCATCAGCTCTTCATGTGTCCCACTGTTGATGATCTTACCGTCTTTAACGACCAGGATCACATCCGCGTCAACGATCGTCGACAGACGGTGCGCGATCACAAAGGAAGTACGCCCTGATATCACAGTGGCGATCGCGTTCTGGATCCGCTTCTCTGTCACAGTGTCGATGGAGGATGTTGCCTCATCCAGAACCATGATCTTCGGATCCGCAAGGATCGCACGGGCAAATGAGAGAAGCTGTTTTTCCCCGGTTGAGAGCAGTCCGCCGTCCTCCCCGACATCGGAATCTAGTCCCTTCTCCATCACGGCAAGAACGTCCTCCGCACTGACAAGCCGGAGCGCTTCCATGATCTCCTCATCGGTTGCGTCTGGTTTTCCGTACCGCAGGTTATCACGCACGGAACCGGAGAAAAGATGCGGTGTCTGCAGGACGTATCCGATATTGCTGTGGAGCCATAACTGTGAGCGCTCTCTGGCATCTCTCCCGTCAATCAGAAGCTGTCCCTGTGTTGGTTCAAAGAACCTGCAGACCAGGTTCACCAGTGTCGACTTTCCGGCCCCGGTCTCTCCCACGATTGCTACATTTGTACCTCTCGGAACCTTCAGATTGAAATGCTCCAGTACATATTCTTCTCCATCCGGATAACGGAAGGAAACATCCCTGAACTCCACGTCACCCTGAAGTTCTTCCCAGTTTTCCTTTTTCGGGCGGAAGGCATCCCCGTACTTTTCGATGACCTCCGGGGAATCCGCTACATCCGACTTCTCGGAGACAAGTCTGGTAAAGCGCTCGATGTTAACCTGGATCGCGGCTAAGGCGGACAGGGTCTCTATGATATTCTGTATCGGTTCCAGCATCTCAAGGGCATAAGACATAAAGACGGACAGTGTGCCGATCCGCATGATATTCTCCCGTGTCAGAGTCCCGCCCTGCCAGAGGATCAGTGCCAGTACGACGGATGACATCAGTGTGATGGAAGAAATGAACAGAGCCGAGAAACGAGCCTCCCGGATCGAGGTCTTTTTCATGTTCAGCACTTCCTCATCGAAATCCCCGATCATCTTCTGCTCTATCCCAAGTATCTTGATCGTTCGCGCCCCGGTGATCCCCTCATTGTAATTCCCGGTGATCCTGGAGTTGATCTCCCTGATGATCCGGTTGTATTTCACGAGCTTTCTCTGGAAAAATACCATGAGGATGATCGCAGCCGGAACCAGCAGCATGATATATCCGGTCAGCCGGATATCGATCAGAAGCATCACAGCCAGAACACCGACAAGATAGGAACCGCTCCAGACAAAATTCATCATCCTCCAGGAAACCAGTTCCCCGATGAGCCCACTGTCCGACATTACTCTTGCATGGATATAGCCCACCGCATTCTGGTTGTAATAGGAAAAGGAGAGTGTCTGCAGATGATTGAACGCAGCGTTCCGAAGATCCCTGTTTACCGTCACTTCCATACGGCTGCAGGCAAATGCGCTCTTGTAGTTGATGGCAGCCTGTCCGAGCACCAGACCGATATAGAGTACGACGAAGAGACCCATGCCCGCCATCGACCTTTCTGCAACGAAATGATCAAGCGCGTATCGGTTAAACAGAGGATAAAGCGCGTCAATCATACTGGACAGTCCGCCCAGCAGGATCATACCCGCGATCATCCACCGGTATGGTTTAAGATACGGAAGCACTTTCGGTATGCCGAAAAACGACAGCGAAACCTGCTTCTCTTCTTCCCTGTTCATCGTGATTACCTTTTCTGTATCTTTAAGCAGTTATCTTTTTACAGGTCTGCCCCTGCCGTCTGCAGATCATAGATCCTGCGATAGAGTCCGTTCATATCAAGCAGCTCGCTGTGTGTACCCCTCTCCCGTATCCTGCCCTTGTCCAGCACGATGATCTGATCCGCATTCATCAGTGTGGTGATCCGGTGTGCAATCAGGATCACTGTAGAGTTTCCGGCTGCCTGGCGGAGCGCTCTGCGGATGTTCATGTCTGTCTCAGCGTCGACAGCAGACAGTGAATCATCAAAAATCATGACCGGTGACTGACGTATCAGCATCTGGGCGATCGCTGTCCTCTGCTTCTGTCCTCCGGAAAGAGTTACACCGCGCTCTCCGACAAATGTGTCATAGCCGGAGGTAAAACTCCTGATCGCGTCGTCGATGCTCGCCGTTTTGGCGGCCCGCCGGATCGCTTTCAGATCAGGATGATCCGCAGCGATCCCGATATTATCCTGCAGGGTCATTGAGAAGAGGAATGGTTCCTGCAGGACCATTCCCACATTTTTCCTGAGATGCTCTTTCTTAATATCAGCAATGTCCACACCACCGACTGTGATCCTTCCTCCTTCTGCCGGAAGCGTGTACAGCCGCTCCAGAAGATACATGAGCGTGGATTTGCCGGAACCGGTACCCCCCAGGATCCCGCTAGTCTTCCCGGCCGGGATCGTAAGGTTGATGTCATGCAGTACTTCCCCCGGCGCATTCTCGTAAGTGTAGGAAACATTTTCAAAAACGATATCCCGGTCCATCGGAGGTTCCAGAGCACCCTGCCTGTCTGTTTCAATTTCAGAATTCATGATGTACCGGAGACGCTCGATCGATATGCCGGCTTTACTCATCTCGGATATCACACGGCCAAGCTGCCGGACAGGCCAGATCAGCATCATATTGTAGGAGATCATGGCAATCAGGCCGCCTGTAGACAACGTATTGTTAAGGCAGGCCCGGGTGCCGGCAACCAGTACCGCCAGTACCTGAAATCCGGTCAGGATATCCGCGGTTGACCAGTACATGGACAGAAGCCGCATGAGGCGGATCCAGAAACCCGTATAGTATTCATTCTGTTTCTCAAAACGGTCCCGTTCATAGACTTCACGGCCAAAGGCCCGCACTACACGTACCCCGGTCAGGTTCTCCTGTGCGATCGTAGAGAGGACGCCTTCCGCGACATCCACTTTCTCAAAAGCCGGACCGATCTTCATATGAAATACCAGGGAATAGGCAATGATCACCGGGATAAAAGCCGCTGAACACAGCATCACTTTCCAGTGTATCGAAGTCATGAATCCAAGCGCAAGAATGATAAGAAGGACTGTCCGGATCAGCTGCACCATCTGTTCCGAGACAAACCGCTTGATGGTCTGCACATCCGATGTGCATCGCTGGATGATGTCTCCTGTCTTGTTCTCGCTGTGCCAGGTGTACGGAAGATACATGATATGTCCGAACAGTTCGCTGCGCATGCGTTTCACAAAAGTCTCCGCTCCGCGGGCGTTGAAACTCCTGAACAGGAAGCGCGACAGGGCAGCCAGACCTCCTGCTGCCGCTACGGCAAGCGCCGTATACAGAAGGTGAGAACGCAGAGCCGTGATTCCTCCGGCAGCTTCCAGGATCCTCTGTGCTGTCTCCGGCAGCTGCGGGTTCTTATTCCCGATCACGGAATCGACCGTAAATGCGATGATCTTCGGACTGATCATGTCAAACAGAGATACCAGTGCAGCAAAAACAAGGCTCAAAGCGAAATATCTCTTTGCGCCTTGCAGAAAATAAAGGATCAGACCGGATCTGGATTCAAACTTTTGCATAACGTAAAACCATTCGGAATGTTCCGGAAAGTGTATGGTTCATTATATTATCATGTTCCCTGTTTGTCGATGTGTAACAGTCGTATCCGGTGCTTGTCCCGGTCTCATCTTTCCGATACAATGAACCCGGAAAGAGGGAAAATTATGATAAGAGAAACACATAGTGCTGTCTGCCCGGAACAGTATCTGACAGCGGCCGGACTGGATCCGGAGCGGGTCATCTACTTTGATATCGAGACTACCGGCCTTCGGGCCTCAACTTCCCAGCTGTATATGATCGGGTGGGCTGTTCGCGTACGAAATGACAGCAGCGGTATGGACAATTTTTCTTCTGATCAGGAGAATCCATGGATCGTGACGCAGATCATGGCCGAGTCCTATGCAGAGGAGACCCTTCTTCTGAGAGAGTTTGCGGACGAACTCGTTAAGTATGACACGATCGTTGAATTCAACGGTGACCGGTTTGACCTTCCGTATATGCGGGAGAAATATGCTTCCCACAGAATGACTGATCCGTTTGAAGGCCTGCGCACTGTAGACCTCTACCAGAAGATACGTCCATGCAAAGCCCTGCTCGGTATGTCCAGGCTGAACCAGAAATCGGTCGAGCAGTTCCTTCACATCACCAGGGAGGATCCGTACAACGGAGGGGAACTGATCAATGTATACCGAAGTGTGCGCAGCCACAGTTCGGATGATATCGATGCGTCGATCCGTTCCCTGTTCCTGCATAACTATGAGGATGTACTGGGTATGCTGGAGATGACCCCTGTGATCTCCTATCCGATGATCAGCTGCTGTGACGCCCCGGTGAGCTGGCGACTGCTGGATGCGGATGGTGCTCCGATTGCAGAGGATACGGAATCCCTGTCGGAAGCTGCCAGCTTTCTCGAAGCATCGTTCAGCCTCTGTGTCCCGGTACCGCGAAATATCGAAACAGACATGGGTTCCTACCGTATCGATGTCACGGGAGATAATGTCTGCATCACCATCCCGCTCGAGCTGAGGACCATGTATCACTTTTTCCCGGATTACCGGGATTACTACTACCTTCCGGAAGAAGACACCGCCATCCATAAGTCGGTCGCCTGTTTCGTGGATCCGGCTTACCGGAAGAAGGCTACCCAACAGAACTGCTATGTAAAAAAAGAAGGAATCTTCCTCCCGCAAAGGGAGGAAAGATTCCAGCCTTGTTTCCGTTCATCCTGTAAGGATAAGACTTCCTGCTTTGAACTGACACGGGAGCTTCTGCAGGATGAAGAATCATTTTCATTCTGGATTCATTCACTTATCCCGTGAAAAAGTTCTCACTGTCCGGGTTTATCTTATTCCCGGTTCAGCATTGCTTCCTCAATTATCCGTACCACTGCAAACAGCACGCCTGCAACCGGCCAGATAATCCAGCTCCTTCTCCAGTCCATGGTCCAGAAACTGTATGCCAGGTAAATCGCTGTAACCAGAGCCCAGTAAATACCGGACAAGATCCCTTTCTTTGACTTCTTCTTTTTCCTGGAGTAGTCTCCTTCTTCCAGAAGTTTCTGATAGCCTTCCCAGATGATGGATACCTTTACGATCATCCATACACCGACTGCGATCAGTGCCAGCGTGACGCACACTCCGATCCCGACCAGCATGCTGCTTTTCTCGTTGATCAGGCTGCTTACAAGGACAGGCACTGCGCTGAGCACGCACAGGATGATCCCGATGGTCATCCACATCATGTGTATGTGTTCGAATTTCTGCCTGCGTTCTTTGACCATTCCGGTCACGCCGTATTCGGTATCGATGATCTCCTCTTCCAGGTAACTGAACTTAGACAGCTGCATCCCGTTTTTTACAAAGAGGAACACAGCGGCCGCTATGAACAGCATCAGGATGATGACTCCCAGGATCGCTCCCTGGTCTTCCGTCAACGGGATGATGCCGCGGCTTCCCGCTATGGAACCGAGCACAACAAAGATCGGCGACAGGATGCACAGCAGAACACCGATTGCAATCTGCGAGGAAGCCTGCCTCGTCACAGCCAGGAATGTATTTGACTCCTCCATGCTTACCCGGCGCACCGGGCCTTCTTCAGCACCTTCAACAGGCCCGGCCTCTTCTATCGGAAATGACGGATCTGTTTCCATCTCATCTTTCAGAAGGTAGTCCGTGCTGACGCCGAACAGGCCGGCCATAGCGATCACTTTGTTCAGATCCGGGACAGACTGTGCACCTTCCCATTTGGAAACCGCCTGGCGGCTGACGCCCAGTTTTTCTGCAAGCTCTTCCTGTGACCATCCGTTTCTCTTTCTCTGCTCAATTATCTTATCTGCCATTATCATATCAGGCTTCTCCTTTCGTGGGTCCCTGCAGGAATGTCGGAACCCGTTGTTTGATGGTCACAGCATATTGAAAAGTCCGGTTGCAGACCAGAAAGCGTACCTGTCAATCTGTCAACCGGCGGTTGCGAATCGCGTAAAAAGCGGTTGCAGAAGGCCTGAATACGGCAATCCCGGGTAATCCGGCATCAGGAAACTGCTTCGCGCCGCAAATCATTATACTGCATCTCCGGACTGTAGTCGATGGTACTTTCTGCATCGTTTTTCTGACTAAATTAATACTCATTCCGGGATGCAGATACGGTTGTTTAACCAATTGACACATGACTCATTTGTTGTTATAATATGATCAAATACTGATTTATTTTATGGCTAATCTATCATTTCTATTTTCGTCCATCATTATCCGTGTAAGGAGGTCTGTCCATGAAACTTCAGAAGTATGAAGAAATCAACCTGAAAATCCGGGAAGCTTTTGAGAAGGCAAAGAGCGAGCATCCGGAAAAGTTTGAGAGAAGGATCGATGTCAGCTACTGCTGCCAGACCTTCGGATGGGAACCGATCCCGAAGTCGATCGAGCGTCTCGCAAAATACGGTTACAAGTATATCGAGCTGCCGGGCCAGTACGGCGGACCGGAGATCGGCCCTCACACCCAGCTGCCCGAGATTCTCGAGGCTATGGACAAGTTCGACGTGAAATGCTCCGGCGTCTGCGTACTGGTTCAGGAAGGGTTCGCACTGAATGATAAGAACTACTACAACAGACAGCGTGCTGTTGATTTCCTGAGAAATGTAGCCAAGTTCGCCAAGGCCTGCGGCGGACAGTACGTTCTGTTCACTCCTGCTGCCGTTCAGTCCCGTCCTCAGGACGGCGGCGACTGGATCCGTGCCGTCTCCACTCTGCATGACTGCGGCCATATCTTCACGGATGAAGGTGTCAAGGGCGCCGTGGAGCCGTGCCAGCCGGGCGGTGCGTTCCTGGTCACAAACTTCGCCGAGGCGAAGAGATTCATCAAGGAAGTCGACAACCCGGGCGTTCAGTACATCTACGGCGACATCGACCATATCATCCATACCGAGGAGCATCTGGCCCAGGCGATCCTGGACTGCGGCGATCAGCTTCTGAACCTGCATCTTCGCGATATCAACGGTATGCCTCTCGGCCACGGCATGATCGATGTGGATACCGTTATCCGTGCCCTGTATCTCCTGGGCTTCAACCAGCCGGGTCACTTCGCGACTGCAGAACCGGCGACCAGAGGCAGGATGTTCGAGGAACTCCCGGAAGAGCTCAAGGTCATGCGCTGCCGCGATACCATCGAATGCTTCCGCGAGAGAGAGGAAGCTGTCCTGTCCGCATAATTATGTTTTTCAACGGCTGAAAATCAGTCTTAACAGCCGACATACCGGAAAATATGCAAAATCTACAGGAGGATATCTAAATGAAAACAGTCCAGACCGTAACCGGCCCCGTATCAACCGACAAACTCGGCTCTGTGCTGATGCACGAGCATGTCGTTTCTTCCAGCATGGGCATCGCGACCCATTACCCGCAGTTTTACCTGAAGAACCTTGAAGAAGTCATCGAGAAAGATCTTCTTGACTGCAAGGCAGAAGGGATCCTGACCGTAGCGGACGGAACGCCGGTCGGGCTCGGGCGCGACGTCAGGCTGCTGAAGAAGTTCAGTGAGGATACCGGCGTCAACATCATCGCGACGACCGGCTGGTGGGGCATGGAACCGCCCTATCTCGGACCTTCCACTGATGAACAGTGGGCACAGTGCTTTATCGATGACATCCGCGTCGGATGTGACGGTACCGATATCAAGGCCGGTTTCCTGAAAGGCGCCATGGACAAGGAAGGACCGAACCCGTGGAACCGCAAGATGCACCACGCCGCTGCCATGGCAAGCGTCGAGACTGGCGTGCCGATCTTCCTGCACACCTACTGCCCGACCGAAACTCCGCGCCACCAGCTTCAGTTCCTGCTTGAGGCAGGCGCCGCCCCGAATAAGATCGAAGTCGGACATATCCTGGAGACGGTAGACCTTGAATTCGTCAAATGGATCTACGACCAGGGCGTATGGCTGGGCCTGGAGCGCATCCCGTGCCAGCACTTTGAAGGAGAATACAGTGTCACCACCGAACACCGCATCAGGTTCATCAAGGAGATCCTGGATGCAGGAATGGGCGACCGTGTCCTCTTCTCGCACGACCTTCCGATCACCTCTACCCTCTTCGACAACCAGAGTGATGAGGTGAAGGCATATGTGGAAGCACAGAAACCGGATCATCTTCTGTTCATCAAGAAGCATGTATTCCCGAAACTTGCAGAGATGGGACTGGATCCGGATTACCTCTGGAATCTGACGATCGAGAATCCGAGGAAGTTCTTCGAAGGCTGATGTCAGCTGATTCATAAGATCACACTGTCCCGTCTGCATCTCCTGCAGACGGGGCTTTTCAGCCAGAAACAGTTCATGACAAAGAATCTGTTAAAGAATCATGCCGAAAAAAAGAAAGGATTGGATACACGATGAAAAAAACAGGAATACTCAACGCTGACCTGGCATACCATATGGCTCAGCTCCGTCACATGGACTATGTGATGATCTGTGACGCCGGATACCCGATCCCGAAAGGTTCCACTATCGTTGACGTCTCGCTTGTCGAGGGATTCCCCACCGTCCCGCAGGTTCTGAAAGCCCTGGTCGGAGAATGTGTTTTCCAGGACTATACGATTCTTGCACCGATGAAAGAAGTGAATCCTGTTTACTACCAGCTGGTAACTGCCCTGTTCCAGGTGCAGGATAAGTTTGAGCTTCCGATGGATGAATTCCGGGCGAAGGCTGCGGAATATGCAAAGTTCTATATCCGTACAGGCGATACCCGTCCCTGCTCCAACATCCTCCTCATGTCTGCGTCAGGCGTGAAGGAACGGGTGGAGAAATATGATGTGAACTGGCCGGAAAACTGGTTCGACGTACTTTTCAGCGAAGAATACCCGGACATTTCCAATCCCCGTAAAACGTGATCCGCGTTATTACTTTGATAAATGTGATCAGAGCCCGTCACCGAAGTGGCGGGCTCTGATCGTTGCAACGGACTCTGCCGTTCATTTTTATGGTAATGTCAATCAATCTGTAATTCTTACCCGTTCAGCACACCCGGAAGCCAGGTGCTCAGACCCGGGAAGAAAGTCATCAGAAGCAGCATGGCGACGACACAGAAGAAGTACGGCCAGTTGGCTCTGACTACATCTGTGAACGGCACTCTCTTGAGCTTCGTGACAACGAAGATATTGATGCAGAACGGCGGGGAGATCGCGCCGAGGCAGAGGTTCACGAGGATGATGCCTGCCAGGTGGATCTGGTTGATGCCATACGCATCTGCGATCGGTGTCAGCAGCGGAACGAACAGCAGGATCGCTGCGTTCGTATCCAGGAACATTCCGCAGATGATAAAGATCACATTGACAATCAGGAGGAACACGACCGGGGATGAGATATGTGTTGTCACCCACTGGACCAGAAGTGCGGACACATTTGAGAATGCGATCGCCTTCTGGGCGATATTAGCGGTGGTCATGATCAGCAGGATGATGCCGGTCATGTTGATGGTGAATCTCATCATGTCATTCACGGTTCCGGTTACGGAATCCGCATGACGGAGCTTCCTGACCGCAAAGTACAGAAGACCGTACAGTGCCGAGATTGCTCCTGCCTCGGTTGCGGTAAATACACCGCCGTAGATGCCGCCGAAAATGATTACCGGCATCAGCAGTGCCCAGACCGCGTTCTTTGTACTGACTCCGATGTTCTTTACATAGGGGCCTACACGGAACGGTTCCGTGTTCTTCGGTTCGATCTTCCTGCGTACGAAATAGTTCACGATCGAATACATCGTTGCAAGCAGCAGGCCGGGAACCAGCGTGCACATCCATGCGTCTGCGATACTGATGTTCGAGGAAGTCGCATAGATGATACCGGTCATGCTCGGCGGGATCAGGACTCCCAGGAATGCGGAAGACGCCATGATAGCGGCCTGGTATGCGGGCGGGTAGCCCTTCTTATCCATCTGCGGGAACACGATCTTGCTGATGGATGCCAGGGTAGCCTGGGTGGATCCTGTCAGGGCGCCGAATGCAGCGCACGCAAAGATCGCGACCGTACCGGTGCTGGCGCGGAACCTTCCGACAAAGGCGTCAACAAAGTTGAAGATCTGCTCTGAGATTCCCGAATACTCCATGACCGCACCGGCGAACAGGAAGAACGGGATCGCCAGCAGCGAGTTGCTGTTTGTAGCATAAAACGCTGACTGCGACAA
>CADCOU010000211.1 GCA_902803155.1 uncultured Lachnospiraceae bacterium
AATCGACATGGTTTACACCTCCTTGAACTTGCTGAAAATATCCAGGACTTTGGACATTTGCGGATCAAGTGCCTTGCGCACGCAGCCGCAGTCACCGTTATTCAGGTTCTGACCGCATACAGGACACAGTCCCTTGCAGTCTTCCCTGCACAGTACACGGGACGGCCAGTTCAGCAGAGCCTCACCAAAGAGCAGCTTATCCACGTCCAGGTAATATCCTTGAAGATAATAGTCCGGCTCAAATGCTGATCCCGCATCTTCTGCAGCATCCTCGGGCACTCTCTCGGCCTCTGCCGGACCCCGGTCCGCGCCTGTCCGGACCTTCTCATCGAAGTCCAGATCCAGCGTAACCTGTACGTCTTCCAGACATCTGTCACACGGAATGCTCACCGTGATCGAAGCGGTTCCGTGAATGTTCAGCATCTTTTCTTCATCCTTCCGGATGCTGATCAGGGCAGATGACTTTTCCCTGATCGGAAAAGATCCGAAACTGTATTCCAGACTCTCCAGTTCGATCGGTACTTCCTGGTCGAAGCTCTTATCTTCCAGCAGTACATCGGTAAGATTCAGTTTCATCGGACAGAATCTCCTTCAAAACGCACTTTGTTATTATAAACATGCAGGTAATGCGTGTCAAGCACTATTTTAGGCAGAAATGAACGTATTTTAAGCAGAAAAAACATGTCAGCTTTATACAGACACGAATGTGTTTTCTGCAGCAGTTGTCTTCACAAAAAAGTCCTCACAAAAACGGAGGATCCGCTGCGCAGATCCTCCGTTGTCTTATTCCTTATATTCCCTTATTCAGTCTTCAGGAACGCGTCAGGCATGTCTGAAGCGATACGGTCGGAATAAAAGATCAGCCCTTCACGAGACGTACGGTCTCGCGGCAGATCGAAAGTTCTTCATTGGTCGGAAGTACGATGACCTTGACTTTGGAGTCTGCAGTCGAGAGAACAAAGGTCTCTCCCCTCTTCTTATTTGCTTCCGCATCGATCGTGATGCCGAGGAATCCGAGATACTCCAGAACCTTCCTGCGTACGATGCCTGCATTCTCACCGATGCCGCCGGTAAATGCGATCGCATCCACGCCGTTCATCGCTGCCGCGTAGGAACCGATGTACTTCGCGACTCTGTAAGAGAAGGCTTCGATTGCAAGGCCGGCCGCCTCATTTCCGTTGTCCATCGCCTCTTCCAGATCACGGAAGTCGGAGCTGAGATTGTTGGAAAGAGCCATGACGCCGGACTTCTTGTTTAGGATCGTATTCATCTCTGCTGCGGTCAGGTTCTCGTGGCTGCAGATGTAATCGATGATTGCCGGATCAAGATCGCCGGAACGTGTGCCCATGATAAGTCCTTCAAGCGGGGTAACGCCCATGGAAGTGTCCACGCACTTGCTGTTCTTTACAGCGGTGATGCTGGCGCCGTTGCCAAGGTGAGCAACGATGACCTTGGAGTTGTCCGGATCCAGTCCCAGGTACTTGATTGTCTCTTTGGAAACGAAACTGTGGCTGGTACCGTGGAAACCGTAGCGGCGGATATGATACTTATCATAGTACTCGGTCGGGATCGCATAGCGGTAAGCCTTTGGCGGAAGCGTCATGCCGAAGGAGGTATCGAAGACAGCCACGTTCGGCTTGCCGGGCATCAGTTTCTGGCAGGCATGGATGCCCATCAGGTTTGCCGGGTTGTGCAGCGGGCCGAGGTCTACTGCGCCTTCGATCGCTTCGATAACAGAATCATCCACGATCTTGGATTCCGTCAGGAATGCGCCGCCGTGCAGGACACGATGTCCGATCGCTTCGATCTCATCCAGGCTCTTCAGAACGCCGGTCTTCGGATTGACCAGTGCGTCAAGGACCATCTGGATCGCTTCGCTGTGGGTCGGCATCGGAGCATCGGTAACCTCCTTCTCTCCTCCGGTCGGCTGATAGACCAGTCTTCCGTCAAGTCCGATTCTCTCACACAGCCCCTTCGCCTCAACCTGCTCGGTCTCGGAATCAATGATCTGATATTTCAGGGATGAGCTGCCGCAGTTTACTACAAGTACTTTCATTTTATTCTCCTTTCTCCTCAGGCCTGCTGAGCCTGCACAGCCGTCATGGCAACGACGCCTACGATATCATCCGCAAAGCATCCTCTGGACAGGTCATTGACCGGCATGGACAGTCCCTGCAGGACCGGGCCGTAAGCGCCGGCCTTTGCCAGTCTCTGTACCAGCTTGTAGCCGATGTTTCCTGCTTCGAGGCTCGGGAAGATGATCGTGTTGGCATGGCCCGCAACTTCACTTCCGGGAGCTTTCAGCTCTGCAACAGACTTCACAACTGCCGCGTCAAACTGCAGTTCGCCTTCCACCTTGATGTCGGGGCGCTGCTCGCGGACAAGCTTCACAGCATCCGCTACCTTCGTGACATCGTCATGCTTCGCGCTGCCCATGGTCGAATAGGAAAGCATCGCGACCTTCGCTTCAGCACCGATAAAGGCCTTGAAGGAATCCGCTGACAGGATCGCAATCTCTGCGAGCTTCTCGGAATCAAAGTCGGTATTGACCGCGCAGTCTGCGAAGACAAACTTGCCGTTCTCGCCGAACTCGCAGTTCGGAACATCCATTACGAAGAAACCGGATACGCTGTGGATACCGGGTTTGGTCTTGAGCAGCTGGAGAGCCGGGCGGATCGTGTTGCCGGTAGAATGGCATGCACCGGAAACGGCACCGTCTGCATCACCGCACTTGCACATCAGGCATGCATAGTACATATAATCCTTCATCATCTGCTCTTCTGCCTGCTCCGGAGTCACACCCTTCTTCGCACGCAGTTCCACGAACTTGTCGATGTATTTCTGACGGTTCGGATCCGTGGTCGGATCGATGACGGTGATACCGGTCAGATCATAGTCGCCTTTGTTGGCAGCGATCTCATCCGGCGTGCCGATGAGCACGATATCAGCGATCCCTTCCGCAGCGATCTTTACCGCCGCTTCATACGTTCTGCTGTCCATATACTCCGGAAGTACGATCCTCTTTTTGTCGGCCTTAGCCTGTGCCTTGATATCATCAATGAAACTCATAATCCGATTTACTCCTTTCAGAAATGAATATAGTCTGGTTCAGCCATCCGGCTGAATGTCACGCTATTTCTATTATAGCGTTCCGTATGCCTTCTCACAAGAAGTTAAAGCAAACTTGTGGTAATTCTTTCTTCTCTGTGGCATGATTGAGCTGGATCAATATGACAGAATGCTGCGGCAGGAATGCTTAACAGATATCTTTTTCATTTTCTGACTGTCTGCATACAGGAGAAATCACTATGAAAACAGTGGGCATCATCGCAGAATACAATCCTTTTCACAACGGGCATCTCTATCAGCTGACGGAAGCCAGGAAAAAAACAGCGGCTGACTACGCTGTCGTTGTTATGAGTCCGGATTTCACACAGCGCGGAGAGCCGGCCATCGTGGATAAATGGATCCGTGCGCGCATGGCTCTGGAAGCCGGGGCAGACCTGGTACTTGAACTGCCGGTCCGCCATGCCACCGGAAGCGCGGAGTACTTTGCGCGGGGCGGTGTCTCCCTGCTTACCTCACTTGGGATCGTCGATGCCCTGTCATTCGGGATCGAAGGCCCTGCCTCCTCTTCCCAGGCACATGCGGCAGACGATGTTCAGAACGTGCTCAAGGTCCTGACCGATGCTGCGGAATATTATCATCGTCCGGAAACAGATGAGTTCCGCAGTGAACTCAGAGACCACCTGAGCGCAGGCAGGACCTATGCGCAGGCACGCAATGATGCATATATGAAACTGACCGGAGCGGTCGATCCGTCCGGTCTGCTGAAAACTCCGAATAATGTTCTTGCAGTGGAATATATAAAGGCGATCCTGGAAACACAAAGCGGCATGTCCGTTGTACCGGTACCAAGAAAGGGCGCCGGCTACCACGATACACTGCTTTCCGGGAGCGGCTCCTTTGCATCCGCTTCCGGAATACGCGAAGCACTCCTGAAACATGAGGCCGTGTCCGCATACGTGCCGGAAAAAGCGCATTCCCTTCTGATGGATGAACTGCATGCGGAGAGGTTCGTGGCCTCATCCGACCTGGATCTTCTCCTGCACGACGCCCTGCTCCGAAACGAAGAAAGACTGGAGGAATATCAGGATGTCGGAACCGACCTGGCAAACCGGATCCGCCATCTTCTCGGCGGTTATACAGGCTTCGAACAGTTCACAGGGCAGATCAAGACCAGGCAGATCACCCACACCCGGGTCCGCCGTGCTCTCCTCCATATACTTCTCGGCATCCGGTCAGTTCCGGCCGGAGACGCTGGCCAAAGCACACCCGCCTATGCACGTGTTCTCGGATTCCGCAGAACCTCACAGCTCCTGCTCCGAAGGATCTCGGAGACCTCATCCGTCCGGCTGATCACAAAACTCCCGGACAGGGTACCGGAAGGCCTTGCGGAAGACCTCAGGGCGGCGCATCTGTGGGAGATGGTGGTGTGCCACAAGACCGGCAGGCCGCTCCTGAACGAATATCAGAGGCAGCTGGTGATCCTGTAATTCCATAAAGCTGTCAGCCGGAGAAAGAGGACAGACCCTTTCAGGCGAATAGGCGGGCGACTGGTCAGTCTGACTTACAGGATCAGCCGAGGTAAACCTTCTTAGGCCTGTCATATGTGTAGAACTCGGTGTCCACCTCGAGGTTCTCCGTAATCTTCACCGTAGCCTCCGGTGTCAGGGAAAGCGTCTGGTGCCAGATCCCTTTTGCCAGCACGACCGGCTTGTCCAGGATAAATGCGTGGCAGTCCTCCGGTGTATCATGTTCCGCTACCAGCAGGACCGTGATCCCATACAGCGGCTCAAAGGACTCCTTGGATGTCGGATGACATTCGATCTTCTGAATCTCCTTGTTCGAGTAACGGAACACCGCGACTCTCCACGGATGCTCCGGCTCCGTATCCACGATATAGAAATTGCCCGCGTCACCCGGCTGGAACTCCAGCACGGTTCCGAACGGTTTGAATGCATTCACGCTTACACTCTCCAGCTGTATACCCATTTCGCGCACTCCTTTCCTGCCTGGAATCCTGAGGCAGCCCGCAGGCTGCCATGCTGCATCTTTATTGTTTTATTGCCTCAGAACAGACCCTCTTCGATCATCTTTCTGTACAGGGTCGCGTTCTGGTGATCATACTCATAGTCAAGCGCTTTTCCGAAGCGCTTCTCCGCTTCCTTCAGATCGCCTGAACCGAGAGCGGACAGTCCCATCAGATACCAGCAGTGCGCGGTATTCTTCTTCGTCATGTCTGTCTCAAAGATCAGGAAGTCCGGCATGGACACGGCAAAGTAATCGTATTCCACCTTGTCGTTGACATGTCTCTCCCCGTAGTCCATCAGCTTATTGAAGCACGCGCACGCTTCCCTCGTCTTTCCGAGCTTCTGCTTAGCCAGCCCTTTAAACAGGATCATGTCTGCAGGCTGATCGTAGTAATACATTACGCCTGCCGGTTCATCCTCACCGAGTTCCGCATTTTCATATGCGCTCTTTGCGTCGTCTTCCTTCCCGAGTACTTCATACGCTCTTCCGAGCCAGTACCAGATGTGGTTGTCCTTGGTTCCTTCGAGTCTTCCCTCTCCGAGGTTTTCCGGATAGAGAAGCGCCTTTTCCAGTTTCTCTTTCGCCGCTTCGGCGTCTCCCGCCTTCAGATCGCGCACTGCCATCTGCATGAGGCTGGTCTTGTACTGTGCCGGAACCTTTCCCTCTCCGCCTTCCCACGGACGGAAATGATGGCTCATGATCGTATCGTAAACGGTCCGGAACTGACCGTCCGTATTCATCAGAGTCAGTTCTTCCACCAGAAGGTCATCTCTCCGGAGCGGGAGGTTGCTGTGTGCCTGGAAGCCTTCCAGCCTCTTCGCAACCGGAACATCCAGTTTTTTGTACAGCTGGTCAAGTTCCAGGAAGACTCTCGCATCACTCTCCTCCAGGGAGAACGCTTTCTCCATCTCTCTTACCGCGTCATCCGGGCGGTTCATCTTGTTGTAATAGACAAGAGCGAGATTGCGGTGTACGGTCGGGAAACTGCCGTCTGCATCTGCGGAAGCCTCCCATAGTTTCATCGCCTTTTCATACTGCAGCCTGTCATAGAACAGGCAGCCGAGATAGTAGGAAGCCTTTGCCGCGCTCTCCCCTTCTCCGGCAAGTACGTTGATCGCATCCTGAAGAACGTTGATGTCCTCCAGTTTGTTCGGGAAGCAATACAGCGAATCATCCTTCTCTGCCTTCCGGTAAGCGTCCGCCGCATCTGACCTGCATTTCGCACAGGTTCCCTTCCGAATGGCATATCCGCGGTAATAATCTACAAGCGGATGCTCTCCGTCATACAGGTCCAGCATACCAAGAGCCTCTTTCGGAAGTCCCGACTCCAGGAAATCCCTTGCTGCCGCCAGATAGTTTCCGGCAAATCCCCTCATCAGAGACTGCATCTCTTCCAGATCCGCACTGTCTTCGGTGATCTCATAACGCACATAACGGGATACATAGTCGAACGGATCGACTTTGAGATTTTCCCCGACCTGCTTCAGCGCCTCTTCCTCTCTTCCGAGTTTCCGCAGGGCAGATGCTTTCATCCCCCTCGCCTTAATGTTATGAGCATTCTTGACGAGACTTTTTTCGACGAAGTCAAGCGCCGATGCATAATCACCTCTCTTCATGGCGATCGCAGAGAGATAGTAGAAACTCATCTCCTGCATCTCATTGCTCCAGCAGGCCTTGTAGAAGCGGTCATATGCCTCATCCTCCCTGCCGAGATACAGCAGGCAGACGCCGAGGTTATACATCGCCTCGCTGTTGTAGGGGTTCGGAGTCATCATGGTGGAACGCTTTATGGATGCTTCAAAATACGGCACAGCCGCCTCAAAGTTCCCGCGTCTCATGAGGAGCAGGCCGTATGCATTGTTTACGCGCATGTCCCCCGGATCTCTCTTCAGTGCTTCCAGATAATACGGATCCGGCAGGAAGGTCGCATGACGGTACTGCTCGATATGTTCCGCCGTCAGCAGCAGTTCTTCATTGGTCAGGATCTCTTCCGGCTTCTTTGCCTTTTCCGCAGGCTTTGCCATCTCCGGGATCCCCTCCTCAATAGGCTGATATTCCACCAGCACCCTGTCACCGTCACGCACGACGACTCTGAGGTCCGTTTCCTTCGCAGCATCGACAGGGACGGTTCCCTCCCATGTCTTCACCGGCGAAAGTTCTGTCTCCTGTGAAAAGACTTTTTCCCCCTTCACATACAGTTCCACTGCGGCAGCAGAATGCGGCGCTGTCGCATAAGCAATGATATGTGCGGATCCGTCATGCATCAGCTCCAGATTCACAGCCGCGTCTGTGGTGGCATTCTTCACCTGTCCCACTTTCTTGTACGGCATGAAATACTGTGTGAAGGTCTTCTCCTCGAAAGGCTTGAGCCAGGAGAAGTCAGGCTGGTTATCCGTGAACACGCCGCACATCAGCTCGATGTACGGACCATCCTCATCCGTAAGGTTGCGGTCCCAGGCTTTTCCGAAATCGCCGCAGCCCCAGGTCCACTGTTTCTTGCCGGGCGAAACATGATGGTCCGCCACATGAAGCAGGCCTGCTTCCACGCCGTAGTCATACCCGCCTACAAAGTCATAGGAGGACTTTTCCGCCATATAGCTGGTCGGAACGGGGATATTCCTGTACCTCGAGATATCCACTCCCTCGCTGTAGTCATGCTTATAGTAGACGCCGCGCGCGATCGGGAACCTGGACACATCCCTCTTGCCGTGATCCATCACGAAATGAACATCTGCCGGAAATACCGACTGTGTGTTGTCATTGACCGACACAGCCGGGTTCGCCCACCAGAGGAATGTCTGCGGCAGGTTTGTACGGTTGTATAGCTGCCCCCGGATCTCGATATACGCTCTGTCAGGATACAGCGTAAAGGAAACAATCCCTTTTGTACCGTACATCTGGTCGATATCATTGCACAGGAGGGTCTTGCTGCCATCCTCATGTTCGGTGATCAGATGATCCACCGGCATATAGGTCGTGGGACGGTGGTGCTGCGGCCAGTTGAATTCAATGCCGCCTGAGATCCACGGTCCCGCCAGTCCGACCAGTGCAGGCTTGATCACACGGTTGTAATACACAAAATCATAATCGTTTGTCTTATCCAGCGCACGCTGGATGCGGCCGCCGAGTTCCGGCAGGATCATGACCTTAAGATAGTCATTCTCCAGCCAGACAGCATGCCAGATCTTATCCGTCCTGGTGAAGCTGATATCTTCGGTGGTGGGATACGGATACAGTTTTCCGCTTGATCCCTGATACACGCGTTTCTCGAGAAACATCGGATTCTTGTCTGCCTTTCCCACTTCATAAGTAGGGATCGTCACTTCCTCTTCCCAGATTCTCACTTCACTCATAGCATTCTCCATCTCCAGGGCAAATGACATATGCCCTACTTTCCTGTATACTCAGGATGTAATCACGGTCGGAAGCATACCTTGCTGCCGGCCCGGATTCTGTTCAGTTTTTCAGTTTCACTCCGGCATCGAATACGCACCGGCTGCATTCAGAGAACCAGGAGGACAGCATGCACTCTTCCGAGAAACATGTCACACCCGATTCGGATTACTACGTGTACGAGCCAAGTTCACTCGCACGCGACGTCTATCTCTATCCGCTCTCTTCCGGTCATTTCCGCTATACTGCAGGATACCGGAATCAGAGGAGGAGTTTTGACTCTTTCGAATTGTTCTATGTCGAGGAGGGATCCGTTGAACTGAAGAATCACTCCAGGACACTTACTGCTGCCGCAGGACAGTTCGTCCTGCTGGACTGCTACAGTCCGCACAGCTATTACAGCCCGGATGGATGGGCCTGTTACTGGCTTCACTTTGACGGTCAGGTCGCAAGAGCCTTCTACCGCCGTATCATGGAAGCATGCGGCAGTTTTCTGTTTGATCTGGATCAGTACTCACCGGCATTTCAGCACCTGATGGGGATCTATGAGATCTTCCGCCGTTCGCGTCCCGTCGACGAAGCGGGGATCTCTTCCCAGATCACTTCGATCCTGAACGCGATCCTGTCCTCAGCGCCGCAGGTTCAGAAGGAGATTCCCGCAAGGGAAGCGGTCGCTTCTTCTGTCGCGTACATAAACGAACATTTCCGGTATCCGATCACTCTTCAGGAACTGGCGGATCACGCTGCGATCAGCCCGTTCTATTTCACCAGGGTATTCCGTCAGGAGACCGGGGTCACACCTCACCAGTACATCATCAATACCCGTCTCTCTAACGCGAAGTTCCTTCTCAGGACTACCGACTCTTCCGTCAAGGACATAGCGATCCGGACAGGCTGGGGATCCGAGAGCACCTTCTGTTCTTCGTTCCGGAAGAATACCGGGGCGACCCCTTCCGAATACCGCAGGAGCACTCTCTATAAAGGTGATACCTGATCTGCTCTGTCAGTTTTCTGACCTTCTTTATCGTCTTTCTTTACTTTTTACCGGTCATTCAGACAGCATGAGACTGCCGCCAAGAGAGAAACCCTTAAGCGGCAGTCTCTTTTCATTCACTGAACATATCCTGTTTTGCCCATCCGGAACTGTCTCCGGACTACTCAGGTTTCAGATCATGCTGTCAGAGCATGGCATGCGGTCACTCTGCAGGCTCAGCATCCTTGCCCATGACTTCCTTGTAGTTCTCAGGAGTTACGATCGTAGCCGGAACTGCAGTCTCCATGGTCGGTTCCTGACCGGAGAGGATCTGCTCCAGAACGATGACAGTTCCTTCACCTACCTGCAGGGAAGAGAAGTATGCAGCAGCCTTCATGCAGGTTCCGTCTGCTCCCTTGTTGTTCCACTCATCCTTCGCCATGTATCCGCCAAGGCCGACGACACATGCGTTCGCATCCAGTCCTGCGTCTTCCAGAGCGCGGCATGCACCGATCGTTCCTTCTTCGTTCGCACCGGTCACAAGCCAGGTCGTGATCTGCGGATTCGCAGTGAAGATTGCAGCAGATGCAGTGTTGCCCTTCTCAGTGGTTCCGTCGTAGTCAGCTGTGAAGATTCTGTCTTCCGGGAAATCCGGGCACAGCTCATGCCACTTGTCCAGTTCGCCTTCCGCACGCGGTACGCAGCTGGAGACAGTATCCATGGTCATGATCAGGAG
>CADCOU010000212.1 GCA_902803155.1 uncultured Lachnospiraceae bacterium
CCGCCAAGGCGAAGAATGCGGATGTCCTGATCGTTGATACGGCCGGAAGGCTTCACAACAAAAAGAATCTGATGAACGAGCTCGGCAAGATCAACCGGATCATTGACCGGGAATATCCGGAAGCGTACAGGGAGACACTTGTCGTCCTGGACGGAACCACCGGACAGAACGCGCTGGCCCAGGCAAAGGAATTTCAGGCGGTCACGCCGGTGAGCGGTATCATTCTTACGAAGCTGGACGGAACCGCAAAGGGCGGAATCGCTGTCGCGATCCATTCAGAGCTCGGCATACCGGTGAAGTATATCGGAGTCGGGGAGAAGATCGACGACCTGCAGAAGTTCGATGCAGATGCATTTGTAAATGCGCTGTTTGATATCAATACGGAGGAATAGATGTCATCATGAAGAAAATGCTGACATTGGAAGCGTTTGAGCAGGCTTCGGAAATCGTAAGGAAAGTAACCACTGACACCTCGCTGATGTACAGTGAATACTTCAGTACCATTTCCGGCAACAAAGTCTACCTGAAGCCCGAAAACATGCAGGCGACAGGGGCATACAAGATCCGCGGGGCATATTACAAGATCAGTACCATGAGCAAGGAAGAGCGCTCGAGAGGACTGATCACTGCTTCGGCGGGCAATCACGCGCAGGGAGTCGCATACGCTGCGAAGAAATACGGATGCAGGGCAACGATCGTGATGCCGACCACCACTCCTCTCATCAAGGTAAACCGGACGAGGAGCTACGGCGCCGAAGTGATCCTGCAGGGAGATGTGTATGACGAATCCTGCAGCTATGCCATGAAGATGGCAGAGGAGCAGGGACTGACCTTCGTGCATCCATTCGACGATCCAACGGTTGCGACCGGTCAGGGAACCATCATGATGGAGATCTTCAAGGATCTCCCCCTGGTGGAGTACGTACTGGTTCCGGTCGGCGGCGGCGGACTTGCGACCGGCGTTTCCACGCTTGCAAAACTCCTGAATCCGAATATCAGGGTCATTGCAGTGGAACCGGCCGGGGCAGCCTGTCTGAAAGCGTCCATGAAAGAAGGCAGAGTGGTCACGCTTCCGACCGTCAGCACCATAGCCGACGGCACAGCAGTAAAGACTCCGGGCGAGACTGTATTTCCCTATCTGCAGAAGAACATCGACGAGATCATCACCGTAGAAGACGAAGATCTGATTGTCGCATTCCTCGATATGGTCGAGAATCATAAGATGATCGTCGAAAACTCGGGACTGCTCACGGTAGCGGCACTGAAGCAGCTGAAGTGCAAAGGGAAGAGAGTAGTCTCCGTACTGTCCGGCGGCAACATGGATGTCATCACCATGTCCTCCGTAGTCCAGCACGGCCTGATCTACAGAGACCGTATCTTCACCTTCTCCGTCATGCTTCCGGACAAGCCCGGCGAGTTGTTGAGCGTTGCGAAACTGATCGCGGATAATCAGGGCAATGTTATCCGTCTGGATCACAACCAGTTTGTCACCACCAACCGCAACGCGGCTGTGAAGCTGACCATCACTCTTGAGGCGTTCGGAACAGAGCACAAGCAGAAGATCCTGGAGGCGGTCAAGGCCGCAGGGTACATGGCTACGCTGGAGGACGCCACACTTTAAGCTTGTCAAGAAAAAGTACTTGACATATATGCTTGTTTCATGTATCTTACACAAGTATGGAAAAAATAGTGGAACAGACGCTGCTGTACGATTTCTACGGAGAGCTCCTGACAGCACATCAGAGAGAAGTATACGAGGATGTGGTGCTCGGAGACCTGGGTTACAGCGAAGCCGCTGAGGAGTATGGTGTCTCCAGACAGGGAATCCACGATCTGGTCAAGCGGGTCGACAGGCAGCTTAAGGATTATGAAGAGAAACTGCATCTGGTGGAACGCTTCCTGAAGATCCAGAAGGAAGTCGGACGGATCAGGGAGCTGGCCTGCAGCAGTTCATTTGCAGAGGCTGAAGCCGCGGCAGTCACGAAGATCTGTGACAGGATCCTGAGTGAGCTGTGACATAGGGTTTTTACATGGCATTTGATAGCTTATCTGATAAATTACAGAATATATTCAAGAACATGCGCCGCAAAGGCAGGCTTACCGAAGAGGATGTCAAATTATCCCTGAAGGAAGTCAAGATGGCGCTGCTTGAAGCGGACGTCTCTTTCAAGGTCGTTAAGACTTTTATGAAGAGCGTGCAGGAGAAGGCGATCGGACAGGATGTCATGAACGGGCTGAATCCCGGGCAGATGGTCATTAAGATCGTAAACGATGA
>CADCOU010000213.1 GCA_902803155.1 uncultured Lachnospiraceae bacterium
ATCCCCGTATCCGGTCGGTCCCAGCGGCAGGATCTGCCAATATGCCTGACCGGCTGATGCAAGCTGATCCACAAACTCATATGCTTCCTTGGAAAAGCATCCAATCCCGTACGGGGACGGGAGGCTTGAAACTGGCAATAAAATACCGCTTGCTCTCACGATACATTTCCTCTCTATTCTTGATTTTGCGCCGCACCATGTGGATGCGACTTTTCGCGTGCTTGTTTTTTGATCATCTTAGCACTGCACCATGTGCGGGCGAGTTTTTGCGTGCTTGTTTTTTGCTTCTTTTTAGCATCGCACCATGCACAGCAATATTTGCGTGCTTATTTTTTGATCTTTTTGGCTTTACTCCATGCAGAATAGACAGTTCCGCTGGAATTCTTCACAACGGTTCTTATTCTTGCATAGTATACCTTACCCTTTTTCAGACCGGTGAGGGTTGCTTCCTTTTTTTTCGCTTTTGCAGTCTTAATCCCGACACTTTTACTGAAGGCTTTATTTTCAGCGAACTGAATCTGATAAGATGTAGCTTTGGCAGCCTTCTTCCATCTCACTTGCGCAGTTGTCTTAGAGGTCCGTTGAACCTTGCCGAGTGCAGGTGCTTTCGGAAGCACGTTCAGAAGCCAGCTGCCGCTGCGGGATACATAATTCGCGTCTGTTGTTTTAACTGTAATCTTCACGGCGCCGGCGTAGGCTGCCGGGACGGTCACTTTTCCATCTGATGACACCTTTACTGCCAAAACTGAAGATGTGAAAGTATGTTTCACATTCGGTGATACAGTGATCGGCATATTCACGGTCCGCTTTTTTGAAGAGAACTTAATGCTCAGCTCTTTTCCGGAGATGACCGCGGATGCTCTTGAGATTTCAAAATGCCCGATCAGAGTACCCGTATAATTCCTGCATCCTGGGATGATTACAGATGCAATTCCTGCATTTGTGTTATTCTTAAAGCTAATTTTATAATCCCTGCCCTCCTGCAGGAACGTGTTGTCGGCCGTTACAAGGACATCAGGAGTTTTTGCTCTTCCGTCATACACAGCAGAATCTTCACTGATATCCAGGCAGCACAGGGATATGGGAATAAGCACGGTCTGCTGCTCAATAAAGATGTTTTCGCAAATCGGGCACCATTTTCCCTCTGTCAGCCCCGTATGGGTACTGTCCGGTTCCACTGCATGAAGAACCTCCACTCTATGCGCCTTTCCTCCGGTGCAGCTGTAATCCTCCACAGAGGGATCATAGCTGTTTGAAGACAACTCGAGACGAAATTGGGGTGTTACCAGCCAGGTATCTTCATCATAAACATAGGTGACAGTTGAGTTCTGTTTTAACTGAAAAATATATGTTAAGGATGAGGGGTGATCATCATACCCTTTCATAAAAAGCTGATCATCTGCACCAATCGTGCCTGCGTCACAGTTTGTGATATCTACAAGATAATTGAGGCCGTCTCCCATAGTCACGACATTCCACATATGACCGCCTGAGGAAGTTGATCTTGGTGTTACCAGCTTCATATCGCCTGTCACGGTGGAACAGCTGACCGGATGGATAAAGTCGGACATGTCACATAAATACTGGAACGCTTTCGCGTAGCCTTCGCAGACGACATTGGTGGAAGGATCCCCGTCGAATACCCAGATGGCCTGCCAGGGATTTCCATATTGAACATCCGGTGATGCGGCAGCCTGGTTGTAAGAAACCAGAGAACAGATCTCCTCCTTATATTTTGTCAATCTGATAAAATCCGTGCAGGAGGAATACCTGTGAACAATATTAAGTGCATTCTCTTTCGCAGCTTTGATTGACGTGATCAGACTGCTGTTGATCTTCGTTTTTGAACTGCCGGCATATTCCTGCGCGGCATAGAATACCACACGGAAATTCCCGTTATAGCTGATCTTGTCCTCCTGAAAATAGCCGTATTCCAGGGAATACCCGGGCAGACTGTATGAAATTCCGCCTGTTTCGGTTTTATCATACCAGTAAAGATGATAGGGCAGATCCTGAAGAAGTGCGCCTAGGACCACTCCGAGATCATAAGGGAATTTCTCGTTCAAGGCTTCTCTTGCTTCCTGGCTGATTCTCTGTCCGTTTACAAGTGAGGATACATTCAGGTCCGCAGCAGTCCAGGAACCATCCATTCCCGCTTCTTTCGGTGAGATCTCAATGATGGTGGAAGTCCGTTCCCCTTCAGCGATCTGAATGACAGCCGCTTTGATCACATCATAAAGTTTCTTATTAACACCGGTCAAATGATCCCCGCAGGCAAGTCCGGGCCTGGAGGCAGCCTCTGAAGAGGAGATCTCAAATTGTTCCTCGATGAAACCCTCAAGAAGATCATCGCTGTCGGGGAGGTCATCGCCGAAGAAAAGAGCCGCTTCTTCTGTCCCGGTTTCACTCAAAAGTTCAGAATCGACAAGGAATCCGTTTTGAAATTCATCCTGGGAACCATCCCAGGATTCACCCGGAGCATCTGTCTCTTCGATCAGGTCATCCAAGATATTCGCCGGTTCTTCCGGGATGATGTCATTTGA
>CADCOU010000214.1 GCA_902803155.1 uncultured Lachnospiraceae bacterium
AGATCCCAAGATCGTCTGGAACGAAAAGAAGAAACGCTATTACATTTTCATCGGTGCGCAGACTCTGGACCAGAAGGGCTCCGCGCACTGCTTCGCGCTTCCGCATATGGTAATCTCGCCATCATGTTCCCGATGATCATCTCTCTGAGGGAGCTGAACGAATGCAAGGTCGTGCTGGAAGAGTGCAGGAAAGAACTTCAGGCGGAAGGTAAGAAGCTTGGTGATGTAAGCGTCGGTATCATGATCGAAACACCGGCAGCAGCGCTGTGCGCAGACGAGCTGGCACAGGCCTGTGATTTCTTCTCCATCGGGACAAACGACCTGACACAGTATATCTGTGCGATTGACCGGCAGAACGCGAAACTTGAACCGTTCTCTGACACGCATCACCCAGCTGTTCTGCGGGCGATCAAGATGACGGTTGATGCCGGACACCGCCATGGGATCTGGGTCGGTATCTGCGGTGAGCTTGGTGCGGATCTGACACTGACAGAGACGTTCCTGCGCATGGGCGTCGATGAGCTTTCTGTCAATCCCAAGAGCGTGCTTCCGCTCCGCAAACAGATCCGGAGCCTGGATCTGAGACTGGAGCCCGGTATGGCGCTGGTCGAAGAATAACGGATGAGTATTCATAAACGATGATGAACCATGAAAACAGCCACATTTCCGCAGTCATGCGGAGTGGGGCTGTTTCATTGCAGATGAAGCGGGAAAAACCTATGATCAGCCAGAGACTCAGAAAAGCAAGAGAAACAGAGGAAGCCTTTGAAACGCGCATCAGCATGGAACAAAGGCCTATGTTCCATCTTACTCCAAGAACCGGATGGATGAATGACCCGAACGGATTTACTCTCTATCAGGGTAAATACCATCTCTTTTATCAATACTATCCGTATAATTCCAGCTGGGGACTGATGCATTGGGGACATGCCGTCAGTGAGGATCTGCTGCACTGGGAATATGCGCCGGCTGCGCTTGCTCCGGATGAAAACTACGATCTGGATGGCGTGTTTTCGGGGAGCGCCGCAGAACTTCCCGACGGTCGTATGCTGATCGCATATACCGGCGTGCTGGAGGAAATCGATGAAGATGGTCTGAAGATCTACCGACAGACACAGTGCCTGGCAGAAGGTGACGGATATAATTTTAAGAAATACAAAGGAAACCCGGTTATCTCTTCGGATATGATCCCCGAAGGCGGAAGCATACAGGATTTCCGGGATCCGAAGATCTGGAAGAGAGAGGACGGGACCTGGCGTATGCTGGTAGCGAACCGCTCTTCCGATGACAGCGGACAGATTCTTCTGTACAGGAGTACAGACGCATTCCATTGGGAGTTCCACAAAATCTTTGCAAGGAACCGGAACCGGTTCGGAAAGATGTGGGAGTGCCCGGATTTCTTTGAACTGGACGGAAAAGGCGTTCTTCTTGTCAGTCCGCAGGATATGCTGCCTTCCGGATTCGAATACCATAACGGCAACGGAACCGTCTGCCTGATTGGCTCATATGACCCGGTCACCGAGACGTTTACCGAGGAAACGGATCAGGCGGTTGATTACGGGATAGATTTTTATGCCATGCAGACGATCCTCTCTCCCGACGGACGAAGGATCATGCTGGGCTGGATGCAGAACTGGGATACGATCGGCATTCACGATGCCAGAGATCCGTGGTTCGGACAGATGTCTCTTCCGAGAGAGCTTCGGATTCAGGACGGAAGACTGCTCCAGAAGCCTGTCCGTGAACTCGAAAACTTCCGGAAGAATAAAGTGGAATACCATCATGTTAGAGTAACCGGCGACGGAATAACCACTTCTGCTTACAGTGAACCCGGAGATGTGACAAGGGGGCTGCAGCTTCCCGGCGTATCCGGAAGATATCTGGACCTGGAGGTTGAAATTGAAAAAGCCGACGGAGAGGAACTGTTCAATAAATTCACGATCTCTCTGGCTGCAAATGAGAATTATCACACAGACATCGGTATCAGGCCAAAGGAGTCGATCGTAAAGATCGACCGCAAGTTCTCCGGATCCAGACGCGCTGTGATCCATCAGAGACGTGCGCAGGTTCCGATGCAGGAAGGCAGGATAAAACTGCGGATCATACTGGACCGTTACAGCATGGAAGTCTTCATTAATGACGGAACTATGGTAATGACTGCAACACTGAGAACGACACTGAGTGCGGACGGGATCTATTTTGCCTGTGACAAAGATGCCCTGCTCAGCGTGACAAAATACGATCTGGAACTAAAATCATGATAGAGATTATCTTATGGGACGTTGACGGAACATTGCTGGATTTTGACGCTGCAGAGAAGGCAGCGATCAGAGCAATGTTCTCGGAATTCGGCTTAGGGGAATGCACGGACGCGATGCTTGCCCGTTATTCAGAGATCAACACGGGATTCTGGAAACGTCTTGAGAAAAATGAATTATCGAGAGAGCAGGTTCTTTTGGGCCGGTTCGAGCAGTTCTTCGGAGAATACGGGATCGATACCGGAATTGCTCCTTCATTCAACGAAAGGTACCAGCTGTCACTCGGTGACACGATTGTTTACCGCGATGACAGCCTGAATATTGTCAGGGCATTGAGAGGAAAAGTGAAACAGTATACCGTTTCCAACGGTACGGTTGCCGCTCAGACAAAGAAGCTTGAAAGATCGAAACTGGGCGATCTGATGGATGGAATCTTTCTTTCAGAGAAGCTGGGGGTGGAAAAGCCGAATACCGCATTCTTTGAAAAGGTGTTTTCTGAGATCCGCCCCGCGAATCTTTCAAAGGTCATGATCATCGGAGACTCATTGACGAGTGATATTCAGGGCGGAATGAATGCGGGGATAAAAACCTGCTGGTATAACCCGAAAAAGGCTCCGCAGCCGGATCACTACCGCATAGATTTTGTTATATCAGATTTACATGAGATTGCAGCTTTGCTGGATGTGTAAGCTTTTTTGAAACAGCCTTGCCTTTTCATCGAAGCTGCATCCTCTTACGCCACGGTTCTTCCGCTATGGATCAGTCTTCACCCCAATCCGAATAAAGATACGACGCTCCGCTTCCGTCGTACCATTCAAAATCACACTTCCGTACCGCTTCCATATCCTTCAGTGTAAAATGTGGAAACAGCTTCTGATATTCGGGAAGGTAGTCTTTCATTTCATTCTCATCCAGAGGGGAAACACTGTTATCTTCACCATAATGGCAGTATTCAGGCTGGAGAGGATAATCGTCCCTGAGATAATAATCGAGGAACGGCCCGGGGATAAACTCCGGGTGTCTGGGATCCCGCTGGTCCAGCTGCCAGTCCGGGTCGGTAAACTCGATAGTTCCCCAGCCTAAAAGCGACGGACAGTCATCACACAATGCTTCGCAGAAGCATCCCTCTTCCCATTGGAAATCCTCATCATGCTTTTTCAGGAATTCTTTCCACTCCCGCAGGTATCTGAACCCCAGTGCTGAAGCCGGAATTCTCAATACCACAGTTCTGTGTCGGCAGGACATAGTATGCCTCCTTTATTGATACTCTTGTCTTATCTTGCAGGTCAGGTAGTTGCAGCAATATCGTCATCGGATGCTATGTTCCTGTAGGCATCCTCTACGATTTCATCCGGGAAGCCGAACGCCTTCAGCAGGGCCAGGGCATTGCTCTCCCCGCCCAGTCCGCTGTGAATGAGATAATTGAACGTGACGTTATTATCCTCTATGTGGCTTTCGAAATAATACGGTTCGTACAGATCCTGCAGTTTCTGCACAAGTTCCATGTCATGCGTGGCCAGGATGCAGTATCCCGGATATCCGGCGAGGTACTTCAGAACGGCTTCGGACGCGGCAAGGCGCTCCTTTTGATTCGTTCCCTTCAGGATCTCATCGATCACATAAAGTGTCGAGATCCCCTGTCCGACTTCATCCAGCATTCTTTTCAGGTACCGCACCTCCCGCACGTAATAGCTCTCCCCGGTCACCACGTCGTCGCGGATCGCCATGGACGTCATGACTTTCAGCATCGGAAGGGTAAAAGAATCACAGCAGCAAGTATCGATCGTCTGCGCCAGAATGGCATTCACTGCCAGCGCTTTCATAAAGGTTGATTTACCGGACGCGTTTGCGCCTGTAAGGATCGCCCGCCCGGTCAGGGTGAAATCATTGCAGACCGGTTCATTTACGAGAGGATGATAAAGGCCGCGGACGGTTATGCCTTCCGTATCCGAAAAGACCGGGTATGCCCATGAAGAAAGGCTTTCCCTGAAGGAAAGAATGCTGATAGCCGCGTCCAGTTTGCCCACATAGGAGAACGCTTCGACAACAGCCTCCTGGTTTTCATCGATCAGCTTCAGGATACCATCAATCCGGGCGACGTCGAACAGTGTCACGCCCAGCAGGTAATCGAACAATACTCCCGCAATGTCCCCGGTGGTGCTGGCCTGTTTGGTATAGACCAGAAATCCTATCTTTTTCCGCAGCCTGACCAGCTTATTCCGGTTTTCCTGCATATGTTCATCGACCGGCAGGGGGATCTCCTTCTGATGAATGCACCAGTCATACAGATCCAGGATCATCCCTATACCGGACATGGAAGTCAGAAGCACATCATACTTCATCTTCATAACAGCGTAGACGATAAAGTTTACAGAAAAACTGGCTGCCAGGATCAGGAAGAAAGGCATCGTACGGAAAATGACTGCCAGCAGGACCGCTGCCGCCAGCACTGCCTGAAGGACCCGGAACACCCAGGCGTGGTCAGGCCGGAGGTTTCCGGCATAGGTAAAGAATTCGGGAAGGTGGTAGCTCTCCTTTCTTTTTCCTATGGAATTGAGGCGAAGCGCCAGATCCATACGGCGCTTCTCATCCCGGACCAGCGTATCCAGCAGTTCCCTGTTTTTACGGAACATAGACTCGCTGCCGCTGTGCAGTGTCCTGTACAGGACCTGTTCCCCGACATAGCTCTGGGTCTGGTTGATCCGGAGGAAGACCTCATCCATCTCCAGATCGGACCAGGTCACGTCGTCGATGGCATACGGCTTCTGACTGCCTGAAGCAGGATACGTATCCTGGAGGATGCGTATCTGCGGGAGACGTTCCCGGCAGCGCTGCGCAGTGAAACTGTCCAGCGGGTTCTCCCCGTAATGTCTCTTCATTATAAGAATCCGCTTATTCCTGTCAAAAAACATCTGATCCACCCCCGGCTTATTGTTCCTTTTTACATTTGACCCGAAGTATCATTAGCAGATAGTATAATACATACTTTCACAATTCTTCCACAGATCCGCCATAATTCGGTTAAAAACCCCGGGTATTATGTCCTCATAGCACAGGTACGGGTACCGGTACCTGGGAGAAAACAGATAATCGGCAGAAGGAGGCATTTATATGACAAAGAAAGCA
>CADCOU010000215.1 GCA_902803155.1 uncultured Lachnospiraceae bacterium
AAAGGCGCCCCGTGGAAGTTTCCACAGAGCGCCTGGTAATTCCCTGTATGGTTTACGTCAGGATGCCGGCTGGAAGATCAGCTCATCCGGATAGACCAGTCCGAGTTTCTCACGGGCAACCTTCTCGATATAAGGATCCGTCTTCGTATAGTCACGGAATTCCTCTATATTCACGGATCTGTCATTTTCTTCCGTGATCTGCTGCTCCAGCAGATCGATCTGCTGTGCGTAAGTCTCATTCTTATTCATAAGACTTCTGCAGCGGACTGCAAGTGCAATTACCATGATAAGCACAACAACTACAATGAGTCTCATGCCTCTCCGGTTCGCAGCCGAAACCGGGCGACTGTTCCTTGACGCCATATTGTTTTACCCCTTACTTTCCCGCCTGTCCTCCGCCGGCCTCCCCAGCCGTCTCCCCGCTTCAGACATGCATGTTATTTATACCTATAATCTTAAATAGTTTAAGCTGTTTAAACAGCAATTTCAAGCAAAAAATGCGAAAAAAATGAAAAAAACTACAAATAACGGAACATTTCCTGCGCTTCTTCCTTGCGGACCGTCTCCGCAATGGTCAAAACCTCTGCTTTTACGGAGCGGTTTCCGAACGCGATCTCGATCACATCGCCCACATTTACCTGCGCCGAAGCTTTGGCCGGACGTCCGTTGATCTGGACCCGCCCCGCGTCGCAGGCTTCATTTGCGACGGTGCGTCTCTTGATCAGGCGCGATACTTTCAGATATTTGTCCAGTCTCATAGGTTCCCCTTCCTGACAAAGATTGAGCGGGGCGAAACCGCCCCGCTCAGATATGATCCTGTATGGTTCTCCGACTGCGATCAGTTCAGAGCATCCTTCAGAGCCTTGCCGGCTTTGAACTTCGGGCTCTTGGAAGCCTTGATCTTCATGGACTTGCCGGTCTGCGGATTTCTTCCGGTGCGAGCTGCTCTCTTCACAACTTCAAAGGTTCCGAATCCAACGATCTGAACCTTGTCGCCAGCCTTCAGGGACTTCTCAACGGTCTCGATAAAAGCCTTCAGAGCTGCCTCTGCATCTTTCTTCGTCAGTTCCGCATTTTCAGCCATAGCGGCTACAAGTTCTGTCTTATTCATGAGATTACTCCTTTTCTGAAATGTTTTCTGCTTTTTGTACGCACATGTCATGCACACTATCTATCTTATATCTCGACAAAGAGGATTTGTCAAGCACAGACCCACCGGAAATGCCCATTTTAAGCCATTTTTGTGTGTTCGGGCTGAGTTCCCCGACCGGGTGATCATTTCAGCATGTCATCGATCATAGCGATAACCTTCGATCCGAATGCCGCGCTCTTCTCATCCGCGTCCTCAAGAGAGTGTCCGACCACACCGTAATAGAACTTGATCTTCGGTTCTGTTCCGGACGGACGTACGCACAGCCACGCGTCGTTAGTCAGCTCATAGTACAGGACATTGGACTTCGGCAGTCCGGTATCGGTCTCCTCCGCAGTCTGCAGATCCAGGATCGTATCCGCCTGATAATCGCGGATCTTCAGTACCTTGTATCCTGCGATCTCCTTAAGCGGTTCTTCGCGCAGGGTCGACATGATCTGCTGGATCTTCTGCAGTCCTTCGATTCCCGCAAGACCGACGGATTCGATATCATCCTTGTAGTAGCCGCAGCGCTCATACAGCTCAAGCATCGCATCCCAGAGAGTCTTGCCTTTCGTCTTGTAATATGCCGCAGCCTCGCACAGTGCCATGACTGCCACGATCGCGTCTTTATCACGTGCATGGGTTCCGATCAGGCATCCGTAGCTCTCCTCGAATCCGAAGAGATAGGTTCCTTTCTTCTCATTTTCCATCTTCAGGATCTGCCGTCCGATCCACTTGAATCCGGTCAGGCACTCGTATTCCGCAACACCGTAATACTTGCAGATCGCATCAGCCAGATTTGTGGTAACGATCGTCTTGATCAGAAGTCCGTCCGAAGGAAGTCCCTTCATGGCCTTCAACTGACCGATCTCATAGTCCGCGAGAAGGCTGCCGGACATGTTGCCGGTCAGCGTATGGTATACGCCGTCCTTATCCCTGACACGTACTCCGAGCCTGTCCGCGTCCGGGTCGGTCGCAAGGACCAGGTCTGCTCCGATCTCCTCAGCCAGTTTCAGACCTAGTGTAAATGCTTCTTCCGCTTCCGGGTTCGGATAGGATACAGTCGGGAAATCCCCGTCCGGCTTCTCCTGCTCCGGTACGACGGTAACATTCTCAAATCCGAGTTCCTTCAGGACCCTGACAGCCGGTACCAGGCCGGTGCCGTGAAGCGGCGTATAGACGATCTTCAGATTCTTTGCCTGCTCGCGGATTGCTTCCGGATGCAGTACATTCTTCTTCAGTTCGGCGATGTAGGTATCATCCACTTCCGCGCCGATCTCAACATAGAGACCTTTGTCGACCGCTTCCTGTTTCTCCATGGTCTTACATGCGGAATAATCCGTGATCGCCTTGACTTCCGCCATGATGCCGCTGTCATGAGGCGGCGTGATCTGCGCTCCGTCCTCCCAGTAAACCTTGTATCCGTTGTACTCGGGCGGATTGTGGCTGGCAGTGATGTTGATGCCGGCGATGCAGCCCAGGCAGCGGACCGCGTAGGACAGTTCCGGAGTCGGGCGCAGCGCATCAAACACATACGCTTTGATGCCGTTTGCAGCCAGCGTAAGCGCTGCACATTCGGTAAACTCATCGTGCATGCGGCGGGAATCATGTGCGATTGCGACTCCCTTCGCCTCTCCGCCGACCTTCAGGATATAGTTTGCGAGACCCTGCGTAGCCTTGCGGACCACATAGATATTCATGCGGTTTGTGCCCGCGCCGATGATTCCTCTGAGGCCTGCCGTTCCGAATTCCAGATCCATATAAAAACGTTCTTTGATCTCATTTTCGTCATCAGCGATCGCCTTCAGTTCGGCCTTCGTATCCTCGTCAAAATAAGGATTGCTCAGCCATTCCTCATATCTTGCCCTGTAATCTTCCATACTCAGTTTCTCCTCTCTTGTTTCAGATCCGCCGGAGGCAGAACTGTTCATCCCTGGCTCTCCGCTTTGCTTCGGCCCGCGCTGAATCGACATCCGCCGGATGTCCGGCGCCCTGCCGGAAGCTGCTCTCAGCTATGTCTGCAGTATAGCATAAAGAAACAGGCCGGGCGAGCACTAATCTGTCAGCGTGTCACTTCGTTGACCGCTCCGATAAACAGCGGTATTCCTGTCTGTTTTTCGATAATGGCATATATGAACGGACGGGTCAGATAGACCTTCTTCACCTTATTCCGGTCAGGGATGGAAGTCGCCTTCATCATGACAGCCGTTACCGCGGCAGCCTCCGTACCGTCCCGGTTCACATCGATATAAGTCTTATGTATGATGTCATCGATGCAGATCTTTGCACTGGTCATTCCGGAGAACTGCGCAGCTCCCGTAAATGCTCTCCGGATCCCCAGCTTCCTGAGAGGCGCCTTCAGCGACCTGCTGTATTCATAACGGAATTCCGGCATACGTGTCCGCACCGACACTCCGCTCTTTTTCCGTTTTTTGTATGCCCGGATATAGTCCTTTCCATTCAGCTTCTTCAGATACCGGCTCACAGACATGCCTTTCGGAGGAAGAACTGCCATAAAAGCCAGCTTCCCGCCGGCGTAATCCTTGACAAATCCCGTACCCCCGGCCAGTGTCACGTACTCATGCTCTGTACCTTCCACCATACTGACCTTCTGTTTTTGCCCGTTTGCCTTCCGGAATGTCCTCTGCTCCGCAGAAGTATAGGGTTCCTTCCAGTCTCCCCTGAAGTAGACCGCATTCATCAGAACCAGCCGCGAGGCGGAGGAAAGCCGGTCTGCGATCGACTTTATCTTTCCCTCTGTTTTGCGCGACACCCAGTCATTCATATTCCTCACCGTAGAGGAATCAAAAGGCTCTGCATACGATTCCGCCCTGTAGACGGATCTCAGCTCCTGAAGATAAGAGGGTTTCAGTGTCATCAGGTTTTTCCTGTACCAGACTGAATTCGCGATCCGGTATACGGACTTGCCCTGCCCGGTGATCCTGCGGTTCAAAGCTGTGATCGAGCGTTTATACGAAGCTGCAGGGATACCGCCCAATGCCTTTTTCATCTCCGTCAGGGTCTTTCCGGAAGCACCACTCTCAACCATGGACATGGCGGTCAGGATCGAATCCGGAGAGATCAGGACATTTTTCTTTTCATTTCCCTTCAGGCAGAATCGGAGAAGACGGATCGAAGTGTCCGCCACAGCGGTCCTGAAGTTCGCTTCCCCGGCGGCAGACGCATTCCCGGAGACTGCCAGGCTCAGCGCCGTCAGCAGCAGGATCAGCCGGATGTACTTTTTGAGTTTCCCGCATAAATAATCAGTCTTCACAGCTGCTCCTTCTTCAGGTCATTTCCAGTTTGCAAACGAACACGATTCGGTCAGGATCCGGTAAAACGGCCGGCGTTCCTGCCTGCCTTACAGCTCCGTATCAGAATATACTTTACGGATGTCGGTATATCCCTCTTTCTCAAGGGTGTCGATCTGGAACTTTGCGTTTTTCTTGAGTGGCTGCACCACGACGGTCATCCCTTCCGCGCGCTCTGCGGCCGCTCTGCCGAAGACTTCCGTCACTCTGCTTCCGGCGCCTTTCATATCGACCAGATAGGCCTTCTTCAGACCGGATGCCTTTTCCTTCCATCCCAGATCCTTAAGGATCGTGACGATACGTTCGAATCCGATCGAGAACCCGCACGCCGGGGCGTCCTGTCCGCAGAACCGGCCGACCATCTTATCGTATCTGCCGCCGCCTGCGATGGAAAATGAATAGTTGTCGATGGAGATCTCGAAGATCGTCCCGGTGTAGTAACTCATCCCGCGCACCAGTGTCGGGTCGAACTTCAGCGTAATGTCGTCACTGATCATGGCCCGGGCTGCGGACATGATCAGTTCCATATCCTCCGCCGTGCCCTCTTCGATCACATCCGCGCAGGTCTTTTCAATAAATAACTTGACATCCCCTGCTTCGCCGCTCTCGTTAAGCCGGAAGAAACCGGTGTATTTTTCAACTCTGTCCTCCGGATAGCCTCCGGCAAGAAGTTCTTCACGGACTCCGTCCAGGCCGATCTTGTCCATCTTGTCCAGAACAATAAACACGTCGTCATACTCTTCCTCGGCAAACCCTGCGCTCTTCGCCATCGCGCGGAGGATCCTGCGGTCGCCGATATGCACCGTGAACCCGGAGACGCCGACTTCTTCGAAGATCCTGCGCAGAGCACCGGACGTCGCCGCGATCAGTTCGATCTCGGCCATGACAGAACTGTCCCCGATGATATCGATGTCGCATTGGGTGAACTGGCGGAAGCGTCCCTTCTGCGGACGGTCCGCACGGAACACATTGCCGATCTGGAGCGATTTGAACGGGGTCGGAAGATCATTCTTGTGGTTTGCGTAGTAACGGCACAACGGCACTGTCAGGTCATAGCGAAGCGCGCTGTCGGCAAGCTCGGTTCCCGCGGCGTCGTACGGCATGTCGCTGTCTGCGCGGACTTTACCCAGGCTCTTCTCCAGTTCGCGGCCTCTCTTTTCAACCTTGAAGATCAGCTTCTCATTCTCGCCGCCGTTTTTTCCGGTCAGGTTCTCAATGTGCTCCATGACCGGAGTCTCGATCTCCGTAAATCCGTACTTCGCGTAAGTGTCCCGGATGATCCCGAGCACATGCTGCCGGAGCACCATATCCCCCGGGAGAAAATCCTGCATACCCTTGACCGGTGTCTGAATAAATTTCATATGTATCTGCCTCTCTGTATATGTTTATTACAGCCGGGAGAAGCCCGGCTAATCAAGTATATCCTCAAACGGCAGGACTGTCTACAATCCCCTCCGTGCCTCATTTAACAGTATTTCCTTCACATTTTTAGCCGGATCCTTCAATACTTCGTCCAGGAGCGTGCCGAGGATCCTTCCGATCTCTTTCCCCTTCGGTACGCCGATCCCGATCAGATCATCGCCGGTCACCGCCAGCGTCTTCAGGGAAAGGCAGTCCCCGCGCTTCTGAATGTGCCGGTATATCTCTTCCACCTGATCCATGTATTCCAGTTTGCGTTCCTGTACTTCCGGATTCTGCCCGAGGATATCCGCCCGCTTCACCTTCAGGAAAGAGGGGAACAGGTCTTCCCCGATCTGCACCACGGCGCGTCTCACACCTTCCTCTGTCAGTTCCGGATAAAGGGAATGGTTCTTCACCAGCTGTGTTACGATGCGCTGTGTCGCTTTATCAAACTTCAGCCGCTCCAGCACTTCCCGGGTGATCTCCGCCCCAGGCGCCGCGTGGCCGCGATAATGAAACACACCGTCCGGCGCCTGTGTCTGGCAGACCGGCTTGCCGCTGTCGTGCAGCAGCATCGTAAGGCGCAGGATCCGGTCCGGTTCGATCGCCTCCATGGTCCGGATCGTATGTTCCCCCACCGTGATATGATGGTGGGCATTGTTCTGGACCGCGTCCATCTCCGCGTCAAATTCCGGGAGAATCACTTTCGTGATGCCGCATTCCCAGGCAAGGCGAATCATCTCCGGATGCGGCGAGATGAGCAGTTTCTCCAGTTCCATCCGGATCCGTTCCGCACTGACCATCGACAGAGAAGGCGCCATCTCCGTCGCCGCCTCCTTCGTGACCGGATCCAGATCATATCCGAGTTTCGCGCAGAACCGGACCGCCCGGAAGATCCTGAGCGCGTCCTCCGTGAAGCGCTCCCTCGGATCTCCCACGCACCGCACGATACGGTTCCTGAGATCCTCCATGCCTCCGAACAGGTCGATCAGCCCGTCCCTGTCACTGTATGCCATTGCATTTATCGTGAAATCACGGCGTTTCAGATCCTCTTCCAGATCTGTCGTGAAGCATACCTGATCCGGATGTCTGTGATCCGCATAATCCCCGTCAATCCGGTATGTGGTGACCTCCAGACTCTCCCCGTCCATGCGGACTGTGACTGTACCGTGTTCGATGCCGGTATCGATCGTCCGCCTGAATACGGCACTCACCTGCTCCGGAGTGGCACTGGTGGTGATGTCCCAGTCATCCGGTATCAGACCGATCACACTGTCCCGCACGCAGCCGCCTACCACATATGCCTCATATCCGCACTCATGCAGTCTGCCGAGCACCTTCCGTGCAGACTCCGGTATACTGATCTTCACATTGTTGTCCGTCATGTTCTGTCTCCTGATTAGCGGCTCATTTACGGAAACTTTCTGTATCATCTGCACAAGCGCCGCACAACTCAAGTTTGCGTTTTCGTGAAATTAGGTGAAAAATGAGGGATTTTACGGTTGACACATCGCGGCGGCGGGCGATATAATCTATCCGCAATCCAGATTGATGCAGCGCATCGATCACCGTTTTTATATATATGGAGGTCCCGTAATGAAGGGTACAGTTAAGTGGTTCAACGCAGAAAAAGGCTATGGATTCATCACCGGTGAAGACGGAAAGGACGTATTCGTTCATTTCTCCGCCATCCAGGGTGAAGGTTTCAAGACACTCGATGAAGGCCAGAGTGTTACATACGATCTGACGGAAGGTCAGCGCGGTATGCAGGCATCCAACGTTGTCAAGGAGTGATTCGAAACAGCCTTTTCTTTTATATAAAAATGCTATATAAGAGTTCTGATTGAATCAGCGGTCCGCAGAGATGCGGGCCGCTTTCCTTCTCTATCCTCTGGTATTCAGGAACCGCAATTCCTTCTCTCCGGCCTCGTCGGTCGGATACATCTCTACATACTTTCTGCACTTATCCCTTGCCGACAGAAAGTCCAGTTTCTTCTCATACGCAATGATCTCATTGAAATACAGTTCCTGCTTGCCTTCGCCTCCGGGCAGTTCCAGCCCCTGGGTTATATAGTTCAGCGCCGTATCCGGATCTCCCTGGGCAAGCGCGCACAGCGCAAGCCCGTTGTAGGCATCAACGTCCTTTGAATCCTTGGAGTGGATCCTGGAATAGATCGCATTCGCATTGTCATTTTCACCCCTGGCCAGATAGATCCGCCCCATCAGGGAGAGAGCGGGGCCGTATCCATCCTCGACCGGCTTGTTCAGAGCCTCTGACGCCTGATCATACTGTTCCAGATAGTAGTAGATCTTCCCTACGTTATAAAAGTCTTCATTGCTCTGCGGAGCGATCCCGAGCGCAGTCTGCAGGTAGGTGTCACCGACACCGGACAGTTTCGTATCCTCATAGACGCTGTAGATATCCAGGTAAAGCTGATAGTCGT
Source organism: uncultured Lachnospiraceae bacterium (assembly GCA_902803155.1). Classification (GTDB taxonomy): domain Bacteria; phylum Bacillota; class Clostridia; order Lachnospirales; family Lachnospiraceae; genus Porcincola. The sequence continues at coordinate 8,289 of CADCOU010000215.1, forward strand.
TCGGTCTCAGGGAGGCGGCATAATCGAAATTCGCCTCTGCCTCCTCACGGCTGCCAAGATGCAGCTGGCTTGCTCCGGTATAAAAATATGCCATCACCTGCTCTGCGTCGGCTGATGTAATCTGTCTGCAGGTTTCAATCGTCCCTTCATAATCCTGCATGCGGTACTGGGAAGACGCCCGGTACTGAAGAAGGTCAAGGACCGTCTCCGGCATCTTGTCATCCGTCGCCGCAAGTGCCTTTTCGAACGAATCGGCAGCCTCGGTATACTTTGCCTGCGCCATCTGAGCGATTCCAAGACCGCGGTATGCTGATACAGGTTCCTCCCCCTCAGCAACCGCTTCACTGAAAAAGTTTTCAGCCTCCTGGTAATTATGTGCCTCTGCTGCTTTATATCCCGCGTCCGTCTTCTCGGTGGAAACCGTATTGCCCGAACAGCCGCCGATAAGAAGCACTGCGGCAAACACCGGGATCAGTAATCCTGTTCTGAATGAACCGAATGAAGTCATATACAATATCCTCTGTCAATGATATTCAGACACCAGTCAGGAAACCGTCGTGATACCGCCTGACCGGTCTGCCTCATCATACCATACCGGAGCAGATCATGAAAGAGGACATCCCGCCGTTCTGCCGGACCTGCCGGAAGCTTCCCTCAGCGGGGATATCCGGTGTGGGGTATCCCACACGCAGAGGAATCCTGTATAATGGGTTACGTCAGGAACGTCATAGCGCAAAACGTATCCCTCTGATGAAAGGAGTTTTCATGAGTTTCGCCGCACTGCTTATCTATCCGGCTCTGCTGCTTCTGCTGACCTTCTATGGGGCAGCTGTGTCCGGACGCGGCAAATGCTCTCCCGACTTCCTCCGGCCGGAGCAGACCCGGATGATCCAGGCTGCCGCATGTGTCGGGATCATGCTCCATCATCTGACCCAGCAGGTCACTTCCTACGGCGTGTTCACCATGAAGCGGCCGATAACCATATTCAACTATCTGGGAGTTCTGTTTACGGCCCTGTTTTTCTTTATCTCCGGGTACGGGCTTCTGACAAGCCTCTCCGCCAGACCGGATTATCTCCGCAGTTTTCTGCAGAGGCGGCTCCCGTCCGTGCTGCTCCCGTTCTGGCTGATCAACGCGCTCGGCATTCTCCTGAACATGTTTGGGTACAAAGCGCACTATACCGCGTCGGAGATCCTCTCCGACCTGTTCGGCATTACACTGGTCAACAGCAACGGCTGGTTCATCGTAGAGATCGTTATCCTGTATCTCATTTTCTATGTACTGTTCCGCCTGATCCGGAATCGTGACGCTGCACTCGCCCTGCTGTGCCTGGCGACTCTGCTGCTCATCGCATACAGTTTCCGTCAGGGACACGATCCTTCCGGCGCGAAGGTCCACTGGTTCCGGGGCGAATGGTGGTACAATTCCACGATCACGTTCATATACGGACTGCTCTTCGCACGCTTCAAAGAGAAGCTGACATCCTTCTGGAACAGACACTACGCCGCAGTGCTGACTGTGTCTGTCCTGTTTGCGGTTGTGACGCTGCACAACTGCGTCTATTGCGTCAACCGCTACGGATACTATCAGACCGGCGTATTTATCTCTGCCAGGTTCAGCGCGGCAGTCACCCTCGCCTCCCAGTCGGCGGCCTGCATCGCCTTTGTCACACTCGTTCTGCTTCTCCAGATGCGGATCTCCATAGGCAACCGGGCGCTGGCATATATGAGTACGATCAGCCGGGAACTGTTCCTGATCCACGGCTATTTTGTATCGCGCATCTTCGGATCCGTGCGCATGGAACCTTTTCTCCGCTATGCGGCGGTCATTTCCTGCAGCATAGCCGCTGCAGCGGTAATCTCGCCCTGCATCCGCCGGATCGTGAAGTATGTCATCTCTTTCCTCACCCGGAACATACCGGAGGTTTCCATCTCTCCGTCCACTGTCGGGCAGCTGCACAGAAGCCGCCGCTTCAGAAAAGTCCTTGCGGCAGTCTTCGCCTCAGCTCTTGTCTGCCTCGGGGCAGTCCCCCTCTTTCAGTATCTCCGCGCCGGAAAGGAATACGCGGCGGAATGCGAAACACTGCGGCATGCAAAAGTTGGAGATGAAGTGCTCTGGGGACGCTATGAAACTGCTCCGGAAAAATGGGGAAAGGAACGTGTGACGTGGATCGTGATCGGGAAGGAAGAAGGCCGCCTGTGCCTGCTGAGCAAATACGGCCTGGCCGGGAGCTGGTATCATCAGAAGCACGAACCGGTCACCTGGGAAGATTCGAATCTTCGCGCACTTCTTAACTCCGAATCTTCCATCGGAGCGTTCAGCCGGTACGAGAAAAAGAACATGCTCCGGACAGACGGCGACCTGGTAACGCTCCTGACAGTAAAGCAGGCGGAGGAAGCTTTTTCTGAAAATGAAGACAGGATCCTGTTCATCACGGAGGCCGCCTGGCGGAGCGGTACGAACGCGAATCCGGCATCCCTTCACATAGGTTATTTCGAGAGAGGATACTGCTACTCCTGGTGGTGGCTCAGAGGTGAACCCGGAGAAAAGAGCATAACCGCGCCGATCGTGGATCCGGACGGAAGCATATCCGTCGGACAGAAAGCCGTCAACAAACCGAGCGGCGCGATCCGCCCGGTCATATGGGTAGATCCGGACCTTACCGGATCCTCCGGCTGACGCATGAAGCGGCGGTTCTGCAGAGGCATGGTCCGGCAGA
>CADCOU010000216.1 GCA_902803155.1 uncultured Lachnospiraceae bacterium
ACGAGCCGTTCACGTCCCTTACGTCCCGCACCGGCGTTCGTGATCTGCCCACCGATACCCGCATCGTCAATTCCCGTTTCTTCGGAAATGACCCGGAGAAGGTTCCTGCCCAGGCTCTTTCTGTCGGCATCGGAACAGTGACGGATTCGAAGGAAGTGCTGGTTCTGATCAGCGGCCACAACAAGGCGCGTGCGCTGGCAGCGACCGTTGAGGGAAGCGTCAGTCAGAAGTGGACCTGCAGTGCGCTGCAGATGCACAACGGTGCGATCATCGCCTGCGATGAGGCGGCATGCGGAGAACTTACAGTGGATACTTATAAGTATTTCCTGGATATCGAGAAGGCGCAGAGACTGTAATATTACTGTAGTGTGAAGATATGATGATCAGGAGGTAGAGAAAATGCTTGAGTACAGATATGATACGCAGCTGCTGATCGATGGAGACGATCTGGATGAAGACGAGGTTGCGGATTACTTTACGGAGAATTTCCAGGGCGACTGCCTCCTGGCGGTAGGCGGAGACGGAGACCCAATCAAGATCCATTATCATACCAATGAACCGTGGAAGGTTCTGGAGTACTGCAGATCTCTGGGGGAGATCTATGATATCGTAGTCGAGGATATGGACCGTCAGTCCAGAGGACTGAAGGGCTGAGAGGGCAGCTTTTTGAAATTAGTGAGAGCCGGCGGCGCACATTGTGCACTGCCGGCTTTTTCTGCTGGTATCAGAATGAGTGGGATCCATCGGAGGTCCTTCACTTCTGGATGATCTCGATCTCTATTCCGTTCGGATCCGTGATGAGCATGGTGCTGCATTGCAGAGTTTCGACCCAGCCCGGTTCCTTGCGAATGGGGACGCCGGCAGCGCGGCAGTCCGCTGCGACAGATTCCAGGTCGTCTGTCTCCAGGCAGAAATGCCGGTAGATACAAAGATCGGTTTCCGTAACGTGCGCTTCCTTCTGCTCGGTCAGATAATCGATCAGTTCAAGCCTGGTATCCGGAGTGAGCTGATAGTAGGTAAGGGTGTGATCCCTCATATGGATGAATCCGGCTTCCGGAAGACGAAGCACATTTGCGTAGAAATCCTTTGTTTCTTCCAGATCTCTGACGTTGATGGTGATGTGGTTGATCGCGAGTATCTTCATGGCTTCCTCCTGTTGGTTGCAGCGTCAGATGATATATGCAGTATAAATCGGCGAGAATCGTTTTTCAACTCAGTCGGGGAATTCCCCGCAGCCGCAGACGGTTCAGTAATAACAATTTCAGATACTGAGATCAGACAGGAGTGTGCTGGACATTTATCCGGAGATGTCCGATAATGAACACAATGTATGAACGAATGGAAGGGTCTTCCTGCAGATGCGGGAATGGCCGGTGAACATGCAGGAAACAGTATGACTTGACAGCAAGCAGAATGGGGAGAGGATAAGGTCATGAAAACTTCCAGGTTTATGCCGGGCTACTCTGATCTGGAGAAGTCCTGGGTCATCTATGATGTCGGCAATTCCGCGTTTACCCTGATGGTCTCGACGATCATTCCGATCTGGTTTAACGCGCTGGCGGAGCGTGCGGGTATGAGCTCCGTGGACTATCTGGCGAACTGGAGCTTCGCCACTTCGATCGCTACGATCATCATGGCGCTCTGGGGGCCGGTCCTCGGCTCACTGGCGGATCACAAAGGATATAAAAAGCCGTTCTTCACAGCGGCCCTCCTGATCGGTGTGATCGGCTGCGCGTTCCTGGGACTCGTCGGCATCCTTCCGTTCCCGGTAGCAGTCGGATGGATGATCTATCTGGTCGTCTATATCATCGCCAAGGTTTCCTACCAGTCCTCTCTGGTACTCTACGATTCGATGCTTGTCGATGTGACGGAACCCGAACGGATGGATCTGGTCTCTTCGAACGGGTTTGCCTGGGGCTACATCGGCTCCTGTATCCCGTTCCTGATCGCACTGGTGCTGTACCTGCTGGGGACAAAGGGGATTGTGCCCCTTAATGCGGCGATTGCCATTGACTTTATCCTGGTCGCGGCATGGTGGTTCGGGATCACGACTCCGCTCCTGAAGCTGTACCATCAAAAGCATTACATCGAGACAAAGGGGTCCATACTGACGGAGAGTTTCGCCCGCCTGGGCAGGACCCTGAAGGAACTGGTGCGGAAGGACAGGAAAGTCCTGTTCTTTCTGCTTGCGTTCTTCCTGTACATCGACGGTGTCTATACCATCATCGACGAGGCGGTCGCGATCGGCACCGCACTCGGACTGGACCAGATCGGCCTGCTGGTCGTGCTGCTCCTGACACAGGTGGTGGCATTTGCGTTTGCGACCCTGTTCGGAAAACTCTCGACAAAATACAAAACGGTTACGCTGATCTCGGTTGCCATCATCGGATATTTCGCAGTCGCGATCTACGCGCTGTTTATGCATACGCTCTGGCAGTTCGGCATCATGGCGTTTGTGGTCGGC
>CADCOU010000217.1 GCA_902803155.1 uncultured Lachnospiraceae bacterium
ACCTGTACTGAAGCAGATCGAAGCGATCGGCAGACAGTTCTCCGTCAGCTTTATCGTAAGCATTTCCCTGACGAAGGACGAACTTCCTGAAGAATTCCATGACAGGATCATCTCTGAACTGTGACGGAAATTGTGAGGCTTACGGATTCATAGTGCGGAGTACCGCATTGATCGAGTAGGATTCGTCCTACTCGATTGTATGTATAAGAGGGCTTTTCATTGGCGTTGTTTTCCGGTAGAAGAAACAGAAGAACGAATATCATTCCGATCCCGAGATCCCTTCCGTCGCCAGACGTAGGGACGCTTCTGTTCGGTCTGATTTTCATCTATATCATAGTAACACTGATCCTGTATCTGACGCAGAACCATGTTACCAGTTATGAGGTTGTCTTCGGAACCATTTCAGGCAACTACCGGTACAGTGCGCTTGTTCTGAAAGAAGAGGAGATCGAGACAGCGAAATCTGCCGGAAATGTGGCATATTTTGCCCGCGAGGGATCAAAGGCGAATGTAGGGATGATTATCTGTGCAGTCGGCGGTACCGTAGCCGGTTCGGATGACAGCAGCATTGTGACATCTCTGTCCGATGAGGATATGAAAGAAGCGAAGGACACAATGAGCACTTTCGCCGTCAACTTTAATGAGGATGTTTTCTCAGCTGTCTATGATTTCAAGGCTGACATGCAGGGCGTGATCCTGCAGTCTTCCATCGATGAGAATGCAGGTGAATACGTCAGCGGAACGTATGAAGCTCCCCTGCCGGGTTTTGTTGTGTATTCTACGGACGGACTGGAGGGAGTCACCGAATCGGATGTGACCAGGTATATGTTCGATCAGAGTTCCTATACCAAGAAGAACCTGAGGCTGAGGAGCACCGTGAGCGCCGGAGATCCGCTGTACAAGCTGGTCACAAAGGATACCTGGAAGATATGCTTTCCCGTAAACGACAGGCTGAAGGCGGATCTGGAAGGAAGAAAGAAGATCAGCGTCAGGTTCCTGAAGGACAATACTTCATTTTCGGCTCCGCTGGAGCTGACACAAGGCGCGGACGGCCTGTACGGGGTCATCACTATGAACAGTTCACTGGTCCGGTATGTAACGGACCGGTATCTGGATATCGAACTGATCCTCGACCGCACGAAAGGACTCAAGATCCCGGTAACGTCCATTACGGAGAAGTACTTTGTACGTATCCCGGAAGAGTATATAACGGAAAATGAGAACTCGGATTCGGAAGTGTATCTGATCCGGGAGACATTTGCGAAGGACGGTTCCTCATCCACGTCGAATGTGACTGCAACAGTGTATTCCAGAAATAAGGAAGAAGGATACTATCTGATCAATCCAGGGCTGTTCAACGAGGGTGACTACGTGGTCATGCCCGGTACATCGAGAAAGTACCAGATCTCGGATGATGTCAATGAGACCATTCAGGGCGTATACAACATCAATAAGGGATATGCTGTGTTCCGCGAGGTCACGATTGTGGATGAAAACGAAGAATTCTGCATCGTGGACCCAACGGATACCTACGGTCTTTCCGCTCATGACCGCATCGTCCTGAATGCATCGGAAGTGAAGGACGATGAGATCATTAACTGACGGGAGCGGTCAGATCCGATGACAGAGGATGTGACAGGAATAAATCTGCAGAAAGAAATACGGGATTGGAAAATACCATGAGTAGTGTAGCTGAAAACCTTGCGGAGATTGAAAGAAGAATAGAGGCGGCCTGCAGAAGGTCAGGACGCAGGAGAGAAGACGTGACGCTCATTGCAGTGAGCAAGACGAAGCCGGTTTCCATGATCGGGGAAGCGATGGGCGAGGGTATCCTTGATTTCGGCGAGAACAAGCCCCAGGAGCTCCGCGACAAATATGAAGTCCTTCCGAAAGACATCCGCTGGCATATGATCGGGAACCTTCAGCGCAATAAAGTAAAATATGTGGTCGGAAGGGCTGTTATGATCCATTCCGTAGGTTCGCTGGAACTGGCAGAGACGATCGAGAAGGAAGCAGCGAAGAAGGGACTCCGCATGCCGTGCCTGGTAGAGGTCAACATAGCGGGAGAAGAAACCAAAAGCGGCATCGCTCCGGAAGAAACAGAGGAGTTTATGAGGAAGCTTGCCGGCTTTGAACACCTGTCTGTAAAGGGACTCATGACGATCGCTCCGTATGTGGATGACCCGGAAATGAACCGTGTGCATTTCCGCTCCATGAGGAATTTGGCGGTTGACATAGCCCGGAAAAACATTGATAATATAATGGTTAATGAGCTTAGTATGGGCATGACCGGGGACTTCGAAGTAGCGATTGAAGAAGGTGCTACGATGATCCGTGTGGGAACAGGGATCTTTGGGGAGAGGGATTACAGTTTATGAGTGTTTTTGACAGATTTCTGAATTCGATCAAGCTGAATGACGACGATGATCTCGACGATGACGAATACTTTGACGATGACGACAGCGGTCTTGATGACTCCCGTCCTTCCAGACGTTTTATCACCCGTGATGAAGACGAGGATGATTTCATAGAGGAAGAAGAGCAGATAAAGCCGATCCGCCGTCAGGAACCTCCGCAGGCTCCCGTGAAAGGATTCAGGAAAGCAAGAGCACAGGCGCCGAGAGAGACCAAGGTTTCCGCGTTCCGTCCGAGAAGGAATCAGGAAGAACCGGTGGAGACCAATAATTTCTCTGTCTGTGTGATCCGCCCGAAGTCTATGGAGGACGCACTCCAGATCGCACAGATGCTGATCGCTCACTGCACGATCATCCTTAATCTGGAAGGTCTTGATCTTGACGTGTCGCAGAGGATTTTCGACTTTGCGTCCGGTGCCTGCTGCGCAAGCCGCGGACAGCTTGACAAGATCAGCAATTATATCTTTGTTCTGACACCGCATGATGTCGACATTACCGGAGAGTTCCAGCAGATCCTGACCGGAACCTTTGACCCGGATCTGGATCTTTCGGACGATCTCTGATTCCTGTGATCTTCCCGGGAACGGGAGAAGGTCTGGGAACCGATAAAACCTATATCAGAGAGACAAAGCGCCGCGGGAAACTTCCTACGGCGTTTTTCCATGAAAGTATGCTGCAGTAATAAGCTGAACGGACCAGAGATAAAGAGGGAATATCATGGCAGAAAAAAAGACGATCTGTTATACGGATCCGATCGAAGTGAAGAAGGACCACCGCTTTGCGTATCACATTTATCCGGAGACTTCATTTGACGCACTGGCTGAACGCATGCAGGAACTGGACTGCAGAGACCGAAGAATCGTGGTCGTTACGGACAGCAACGTTGAGAAGCTGTACCTTAAGGAAGTGACGGACTG
>CADCOU010000218.1 GCA_902803155.1 uncultured Lachnospiraceae bacterium
AAGATGCGCAAGGAAGGCAAATCGATTCTGATGATTTCAGAGGAGCTTCCCGAGCTCATGGGTATGAGCGACCGGATCCTCATCATGAAGGAAGGCGAGATCAGCGGAGAATTCCTCAGGGATCCGTCCATCACGGACACTGTGCTGATCGAGAAGATGATTTAAGGAGGAAAACATGGCAGAAAAAGCTATCGCAAAGGGAGAGAGCCGCAGGTTCGACCTCGACAATCCGCGTTTCAGAGCTGCCCTTCCTCTGATCGGATTTCTCTTCATGATCGTGCTCTTCACGATCCTTACAAAGGGGGCTATCGTAACTCCGAACAACCTGCAGCTTCAGCTGAGCCAGATGTATATGCTGATGATCGCGTCGATCGGCGTGTTCTTCATCATTACCATGGGCTGCCTGGATTTCTCACAGGGATCCCTGATGGGAGTGGCCTGTATCGCATGCTGCTACTTCTCCACGAAGAACCTTGTTCTTGGCATCATCATGGGCGTTGTGGTCGGCGCCGCGATCGGAGCGCTGAACGGATGGCTGCATGTGTTCATGCAGATCCCGTCTTTCATCGTCACCATGTCCACACAGTTTCTGTTCCGCGGTGTGGTGCAGTTCTGTACGACCAAGGCGCCCGTCATGGCAAATGTCGCCATGATGAAACTGAATAACATGACGTTTATGATGACCGTCACGATCATCTGCCTGCTGATCGCATTCTTCTTCTTCCGTTATACATCCTTCGGGGCAAGCCTGAAGGCGATCGGCGCGAGTGAGAGAGGCGCGAGGTTTGCAGGCATCAAGGTCACCAAGACCAAGTTCCTGGTCTACGTGCTCGCGGGAGCCATCACCGGATTTGCCGCGTTCATTAATGCGATCAAGGTCCTGTCTGTCACATCGACTGGCGGAAACCAGCTCGAGACGCAGATCCTGATCGGACTCGTCCTCGGCGGTATGCCGATCTCCGGCGGCGCCAAGGTCAGATTCTCTAACATTGTAGTCGGTGTTCTGATGTACCGCTTCATGGCAACCGGTCTGGTCATGGTCGGCCTGACCACACAGATGCAGCAGCTGATCCAGGGTGTTGTCTTTGTCATCATGGTTACCCTGTTCTCAGACCGCAAGTCACTTGCAGTTATCAAGTAAACCTGCGATCGGGGGAAACAGCGCTCCTGTCGGAGAGAGCTGCGTAAAGTATCTGGTTTGGATCCGGGTTCCATAACCCGGTTTCGAATACATCTTTTCAATATGAGCGAGGCGCCTGCCGCGGGATCCGCGGCAGGCGCCTTCGTCTTCATTTCATTCAGTTATGATCTCTCAGATGGTCTGTGTACTGAAGATCTTCCCGCTGTTTTTTCCCAGTGCGAAGAACAGGGCCATTCCGAGTACACCGCAGCCGATGACTTCTCCGAACCCTACCGTCAGCATCTGGATCGGGATCGGTATGGTGATCGCATATCCATAGTACAGCACCGGCGGAATGATGATCGTATTGGCGATGATCGGCGGAAGAGGAAGCGCATACTTCAGGGCTCCGGATGAGTGATTCTTCCGGATCAGCTGACCGATCCACCAGGTGCCGACAGCGCCGATCAGTGTAGCGAGGCTGCCGCAGACGACGTCCAGCGGGATCGCTCCGGCAAGCAGGTTGCCGAGCAGACAGCCGACGAACAGCCCCGGGATCGCAGCGGGTGTGAAGAACGGCAGGATCGTAAGAGCCTCCGCGATCCTCACCTGAATGTTCTTGAAGCTGATCGGTGCAAAGATCTCACACAGCACGACGTAGAGCGCAGCGATCACAGCGGCCTGCGCCAGGAACAGTACCTTCTTGTCTCTCATTTTCAGTTACCCCCATAGTTTGTTCCAATTCAGCACCCTATGGAATGCAAAAGGCCGTTCGGGAAACTTGTTTTCCGGGCGGCCTTCTGTATTCCAACAGGGCGGCCGGGCGCGGAGCGCCCTGACCGCCCGCAGCTCGAAATGCAGAGCATTTCGAGCTTGCAGGATGCTGAATTGTACCCATAGTTTTTATTAAGGTGAGGATGGTTTCGAACTCACCAGATCCGTGCGCATTTCCCGCGCAGCCTGCATAAAGTAACATATTCTTCATTTTATGGCAAGAGAAAAATTCTTTGTCCGGGATGGAATATCCTTTGCCCCGGGTGAAAATGCTTGGACGGAAATCCCTTAAGGAATACTTTCGTTGAAAATGTATGCCTGCCTGTTTATAATAGGTAGAAAGTCTGAAAAGCAGAAGTGTTGTGTGCGCCATGTTTACAGGAGCGCCGCGCAGGGAAATGGAGAACATTTATTATGGACGTGAAATTTGTAACGGTAAAAGAACTGTACAGAGACAGTGATGCATATATCGGAAAGAAAGTAACAGTCGGAGGCTGGGTCCGTTCGATCCGCGACTCGAAGACCTTCGGTTTCATGGTCCTGCATGACGGAACCTTTTTTGAGACGCTGCAGGTCGTCTTCTCGGATAAACTCGCGAACTTCGCGGATATCTGTAAGTTCAATGTCGGCTGTGCTGTGATCGTAACGGGTGAGCTGGTAGCCACACCGGATGCGAAGCAGCCGTTTGAGATCCAGGCGGACGAAGTGATACTGGAAGGTGCGTCCACTCCGGACTATCCGATGCAGAAGAAGAGACATACCGTGGAATACCTGCGGACTGTGCCGCATCTGCGTCCCAGGACGAACCTGTTCCAGGCAACGTTCCGCGTCCGTTCGCTGGCAGCTTACGCGATCCACAAGTTCTTCCAGGAGAGAAACTTCGTGTATATCCACACTCCGATCATCACCGGGACCGACGCGGAAGGCGCCGGCGAGATGTTCCGCGCAACGACGCTGGATCTGGAAGACCTTCCGAGGACGGAAGACGGACAGATCGATTTCTCAAAGGATTTCTTCGGCCAGCAGACGCATCTGACCGTATCCGGGCAGCTTGACGTGGAGCCATTCGCCCAGTCATTCCGCAATGTCTACACATTCGGGCCGACCTTCCGCGCGGAGAACTCCAACACCACCAGGCATGCGGCCGAGTTCTGGATGATCGAGCCGGAGATGTCATTTGCGGATCTGGAAGACGACATGGAAACGGCAGAAGCCATGCTGAAATTCATTTTCACGTATGTTCTGGAGAATGCTCCGGAAGAAATGAACTTCTTCAACCAGTTTGTGGACAAGGGGCTGCTTGACCGCCTGAACCATGTCATCAACTCCGAGTTCGGCCGCGTCACCTACACGGAAGCAGTCAAACTCCTTGAGAAGAACAACGACAAGTTTGACTACAAGGTAAGCTGGGGCTGCGATCTGCAGACAGAGCATGAAAGATACCTTACCGAGCAGATCTTTAAACGCCCGGTATTCGTGACGGATTATCCGCGTGAGATCAAGGCGTTCTATATGAAGTTAAATGAAGACGGGAAGACCGTCGCGGCGATGGACTGCCTGGTTCCCGGGATCGGAGAGATCATCGGAGGATCCCAGCGTGAGGAGAATTATGATATCCTGAAGGCGAGGATCGACGAGCTGGGCATGTCAGAGGAAGAATATAAGTATTATCTTGATATCCGCAGATTCGGAACCACGCGCCATGCCGGCTTCGGACTCGGCTTCGAGCGTGTCGTGATGTATCTGACCGGAGTGAGCAACATCAGGGACGTGCTTCCGTACCCGCGTACAGTCGGAAGCCTGATCTGACAGAATAAAACTTTGTCACGTGTTCACACACGCGGCGATATCTTAAGCCTCCGGCGGAATGGACAGTCATACAGACTTCACTACACAGAGGATATCTCATGGCAGGAAGAGATCGATACAGAGATGACAGCTGGGATGATGACCAGTGGGAAGATACAGGCAGACGGGATGACCGCAGGTACGATACCGGCAGGCAGAGCGATCGTGACCGCAGGTATGACGCCGGGAGGCGATACGACCGCGACCGCAGGTATGACAATGACCGGTGGGATGAGGACGATATGTGGGATGAGCCTGCGCCGAAGAAAAAAAGCGGTGTTGGAACATTCCTGATCACACTGCTTCTGGTAGTCGCGATCGGGGTATTTGCATTCTCCGGTTATAAGCTGCTCGGATATTACATGGCATATAAGGCCGGCAGCGATGAATACAGCGAACTCAACAAGGACTTTATGGATACCGGCAATACTTCGGAGAAAACTACGGAGAAGAATCCGGAGACAGACGCCCCGACGGTCCTGACAGACATCACGAAGCTGGAGGACCCGGCCACGGTCCGGCAGATCGTCGAAAAAGCCGAGCATGAGACAACAACCGAAAACCAGGAGACGAAGTCGCTGCCCAAACTGGTGAACCCGGTTGACTTTACCGAACTGCAGGCGATCAACCCGGAAGTGATCGGGTGGATCCGGGTCGGCGCGATCAACGTTTCCTATCCGGTTGCGCGGGCGGCGGACAATGATTTCTACCTGCACCGGACGTTCCGCAAGGTAGACAACTTCGCAGGCTGCATCTTCGAGAACTGTGATAACTCCCCGTACTTTACCGACCAGAATACGATTATATACGGTCACAATATGAAGAACGGTTCCATGTTCGGCCAGCTGCGGAAGTTCGCGGAGCAGGAGACACTCGATAAGAATCCGTACTTCTGGATATTTACGCCGAACTTTATCTATCAGTACAGAATCTTCTCCAGCGCGGTCGTCGGAACCACGGGAGATCCGTACACCACAAGGTTCTCGAAGGAAGACTTCCAGAGATTCATAAATGATTCCGCAGCCAGGAGCGAGATCAACTGCGGCGATGTCACTGTGACGACTTCTGACCGCATCGTGACGCTTTCCACCTGTACAGGCGACAGTTCCACCCGAAGGATACTGCAGGGTGTCCTGGAGCAGGTATACATAGCAAAATAACATGATCCTTTTCCCCTGTTCACATGACGGCTGAGATCAGCAGCCGGTCCGGGACAGGGGAATAATTATGTTTCATATGGATTATTTGGAGAATATTCATGTAAATCGAATCATCAGGGTATGCAAGGTTACAACATATTTTTGTGATACAGCAAAGCCGGGAATAAAACTGCGAATATTTACGAGTAATTTAAGAGGCAAAATACAGATAAAAACAGGTAAAAAAGAGTTATAGTAGCAGTATAGAGAAAGTTTTTGTTGAGGAGGCAGAGGTATGGATAAAAACAAGATCGCACAGCTGCAGGAGATCATAGACGGAAGCAATAATATTGTCTTTTTCGGAGGCGCAGGCGTTTCGACCGAGAGCGGTATCCCGGATTTCAGAAGTCAGGACGGGCTGTATCATCTGAAATACAAATATCCGCCGGAGACGATCATCAGTCATTCCTTCTTCGTAAGGAAGCCGGAGGAGTTCTATGAATTCTACAAGGATAAGATGCTTGCGCTGGATGCGGAACCGAATCCTGCGCATCTGAAACTGGCGGAACTTGAAGCGGCAGGCAAAGTCAGGGCTGTTGTCACCCAGAACATCGACGGCCTGCATCAGAAGGCGGGAAGCAGAGAGGTTCTGGAACTGCACGGATCCGTACTGCGCAACTACTGCACCAGATGCGGGGAATTCTACGACGCGGCCTATATCAAGAATGCCCCCGGCATACCGAAGTGTGAGAAGTGCGGAGGGACGATCAAGCCGGACGTTGTCCTGTATGAGGAAGGTCTGGATATGGGGATCATGAATAAGTCTGTCGATTATATCCGGAACGCGGAAGTGCTTATCATCGGCGGAACGAGCCTGGTTGTCTATCCGGCGGCAGGCCTGATCGATTATTTCAACCGGGGCAGGGGGCACAAGCTTGTCCTGATCAATAAGTCTGCCACCGCGAGGGATGCGGGGGCTGATCTGGTGATCACAGACCCGATCGGTGAAGTGTTTGATGCAATTAAAGTGTGAGCGGAAGCGGAAGATCACACAGTATTTTGTATACTCTGAGAATACGGTATACAATCAGAGAAATTAGGCATTTTACCCCCTTGATTTCCCAAAAACTGTACGGTATAATGCGACCTTGTGATGTATCATTTTTCCTTGCTCATCCAGTTGCAGGGGTGGGCCAGAGACCATAAGGAGGTGCAAGCAGCATGAACAAGTACGAACTGTGCGTAGTTGTCAGCGCAAAACTCGAAGACGATG
>CADCOU010000219.1 GCA_902803155.1 uncultured Lachnospiraceae bacterium
AATACACACTGGGTATTGTGTTAGAAGCCAGATTCTATGCGGGTTTCCGTAATCTTAGTGGAGTTATTGGTCGTGCTCATTTCTCTGGTTGTCATCTTTAAGAGCCAGGTGACACAGATCGTCAAGGACATTCTGTCCAGGGCAGCAAGTGATGCCAGGGGTATCTGATCCCTATAAGTGGCGGCCATTCCGTTCCGTCTTCAGCGCAGACTCTTCGTGCCTTTTGTTATAAGAGGCATGCGCAGAGAAACGCGGATGGAATTTCGGATCGGAAGTGCTGCCGGAAAGCATCGCAGCTATTGCTGCCGGTTATCATGAGTTTGTCAGAGGAGGGCGTATGCGGAGACAGCGTGCTGTAATCACAGTTTTTTTCAGTCTGCTCAGCGTGGTTTTCCTTGGAGCTTCTTTCGCGGTCATAGAAGCAGTCCGCGTGGCGGGTGCCCGCGCAGCGTGCGCGAACGCATCCTCACTGGGACTTTGGTCTGTCTTTTCAGAGTATGACAATGTTCTGCTGGAAGACTACGGGCTGTTTGCCGTCGGTGGGGGAGGCGGGGAAGAATCCGGCCCGGAGGAATGTCTCCGGCCGAAACTGGAACGCTATATCAGGGAAAATGAAAATGTGACGGCGGATATGAGCGGCAAGCTGCCGGGCATCCTGATGGATCCCTGGAAGATATCTGCCACGCAGCTCAGCATCAGCCGGTACGCTCTTCTCACTGACAGAAGCGGGGAGTATTACTATCAGCAGGCAGTGGAGTACATGAGAAAGACTGCCTGGGCAAACGCAATGGGAAAGCTGGAAGCGATCTACAGTGACTCGCAGGGGATCCGCCAGGCGGAAAGCGAATATGAAGCAGAACGCAAATCCAGCGGCGAGGAAATGAAAACATTCGGGGAGGACATACAGAATGCAAAAAAGGAGTTGGGAACTGATACCGGAGGAACCTCTTCCGGAGATACCGGCTCTGGCAGCATCGTAATCCTCGCAGAAGGGGAGGATGCGGAGAAACTGAAGAAAGCACAGGAGGAAGGCGAGAAGAAAAACCCTCTGGAAAAGATCCGCTCTCTTCAGAAGAGAGACATTCTGGAACTGGTGCTTGGAAAGAAGAAGGTTTCGGAGAAAACGCTGGACAGAAACAGCCTGTATTCGAAACGCCGTTCAAAACAGGGCGGTCTGGCACTGGATGCAAAGAGAGGCGGCAGGGCAGACGACCTTCTGTTCTGTGAATATCTGCTGGATCATTTCCGGAACTGTTCAGACCGGTTTGACAGCAGTGTTCTGAGCTATCAGGTCGAATACCTGATAGCCGGCAAGTACAGCGATCAGGCAAACCTGAAGAAGATTGCAAAGCGTCTGCTGTTTCTGAGGGAAGGCATGAATTATGCATTTCTGGTGACCGACCCGTCCTGCAACGCGCAGATCTCCGCTCTGGCAATGACCGTTCTTGGCTGGACAGGCAAGCCGCTTTTGATCGAAGCCTTCAAGCATGCGCTTCTTCTGGCATGGGCATACGGTGAGAGCCTGTTTGACGTACGCATTCTGTTTCAGGGAGGTCGTGTGCCTCTGAAAAAGAGTGAAGCATCCTGGAATGTTCCGATCGACCGCCTGATCGATCTGGAGCAGGATCTGAAACGCGCGGACAATGTTGCAGCGGGCGGTACGACCGGGCTGAACTATGAAGACTTTCTGAGGCTGCTGATTAACATGACAGGAAAGACAAAACTGAAAAAACGTTCTCTGGATCTGATCGAACAGAATATAAGGACACAGGAAGGAAAGGCGACCTTCTGTGTGGACGACTGTGTGGTCGGCATGACGATCCGGGCGGACTGGGAGATCCCGGCAATATTCGGGAAAGTTCCTGCAGCGCTGCTCGGAACGAGCGCACCTGCGTTTCACACGAAGACAGAAGGCGGCTTTGCGTATTAGAAGAGTTACTTCAGGGTCTGATTATTCCGTGTTGCTTGTGGTTGTTGTATTCTGTGCTGCTTGAAAATTGAACAGGGCGTGTGCATATGCTATAATTCCCCTGTGAAAGGGGGTAGGAAGGATGGAACAGCAGATGACAGATAAGCAGATGCAGTTCATCACATGGCTGATCACGACTGCAACGGATAAGTGTGAAACACTGGAAGAAGTCCGGCAGATGAATGAAGATATCCGCAGGCACTCCACCGGACTGCTCGAGGACGAAAAGGAAGAAGCAAAGTAGCTGTATCGCATATAATAATCACTATAACAGACAGAACGCACGCCTTATTCAATGATGAAGGCGTGCGTTTTTATTTGTGAGAAGCCAGCCGGAGGCAGACATTAATCAGGAACATCTGGAGAATCTCCAAGAGAAGACAGACAATCAATGAATCGGCAGCGTATATGGAAAGCGGGGTGAGAAAAGATGTCCCTACACTGCAGACAACTCTCAAAATACTCTGAATTGGCGGTAAACCTGAGTCTCCCCTCACACTCAGCGGAGGTGCCCTCCTCCGTATCTGTTGCAAACCGCCGCAACGCCTCCGAAAAACAAATAAGATATAAAAAGCGTCAACGACATTTATACAGAAAGGAAAGCGTACTCTCTCCAAAAACATACCGGCAGTGTTCAGGGACATCTTTTCTCACCCCGTTTTCAGGCAGTCTGACACTGGAAGCAGCTCTTGAGCTGCCGCTGTTTTTTGTCCTGATCGCAATCGTGCTGCAATATGCGGTGGTTTTTCGGAGTGCCGCGCAGTTTTCCGGATCAATGACGACAACTGCGCAGGAGATGGCGATGGTTGCCTATAAGGATGAGTACGGCGATGCAAATAACCTCATACGCGGCGCACTGTCAGATGCGTGGGCAGCATCGCAGGTGATAGACAAGGCGCCTGACAGGGACGCGGTACGGCGGGCATCGTTCGTCAATTCTTCTTACATGAAAGACGGCGACATGATCCGGCTGGTGCTGTCTTATCAGGCGAAGCCAAAGTATTCGCTGATCACGCTTCCGTTTACTTTTTTTGTTCAGAAAGCAGTTGTGCGGGGGTGGACGGGAGAGCGGGGATTCTCCGGCGGCAAAGACTCCGGTGCTTCGGAGGATCCTTCGCAGAAGAAAGTCTACGTGACGGACACGGGAACGGTGTACCATACGGATCCGGACTGCTCCCATCTGAAGGTCACCGTCATTCCGGCTACGGAGGATGAATTAAAAAAGGCACGTAACAAAAGCCGCCATAAATACAAAAAGTGTCCTCACTGCGGCCGTTCTGCGGGAACCGGGCTGTATTACATTGATCCGTACGGAGAATGCTGGCATACCAGCCTTACATGTCCGTCGCTGAAAAGAAGTGTAAACACGGTAACCCTGGAGGAGTGTGAGCATCTGCATGAATGCGCCGACTGCAGGAAGAAGAGAGAAGGTTCGGGAGGCAGGTGACGGGATATGGGATACAGAATAGCAGCGATCCTGTTTCTGGCGGTTCTGGGAGTCAGTGACCTGAAGAATCGTACGGTACCGGTATGGCCGGTTGCAGTGTTTGCAGCGATAATGGCTGCTTTACATGTCGCAATGCATGACCTTGCTGCACTGCAGCTGCTGGCCGGAGCGGTTCCGGGTCTGATCATGATGGCGCTTGCAGCAGCGTTCCCGGCCTCCATAGGCATCGGGGACGGTATGGTGATCGCCGCAGGCGGGATCGGGACCGGTTTTTCTGCAGCGTTTGAGTCACTGGTTTTGGCGCTGCTTGTGTGCGCTGTGTATTCAGGGATATTGCTGATAAGAAGGAAGGCTTCCCGGAAAGACTGTCTTCCTTTTATTCCGTTTCTGGCAGCGGGACATGCCCTTGTGCTGGCGGCGGAGATGATTGCGGCATGAGTGATCGGGCGGAGGTGACCGTAGAATGAGAAACCAGAGCAGAGGCGACTGCAGAATGAGAAAACGCAGCAGAGGAAAACAGAAATCGGACAGGACATATCGACGCATTGAAAAATGTCGATATGTTAAAGGCGGCGCTGTAAATCCGGTCACTTCCGACGCAAAGATCCGAATTCGTGCAAGCTTCACCGTGGAAGCCGCGATGCTGATGACACTGATCCTTCCGGCGCTGCTTGCACTTATCTATCTGGGCCTGTATCTGCACGACAGGGGAGTTCTGAACGGTGCCGCACAGGAGGTTGCGGCACAGGCGGATCTCAACTGCTGGAAGGACAGCGGGAATGTGTATCTTTCAGGCAGCGCAGGGAAACTGGCAGACCGGACCGGACCGTCCGGAAAGGCGGCAGTATCCGTATCTGCAGGAGATAAACAGGTCTCCGTCACTTACAATGCGTCCATGACGCTTCCGGGACTGCTTCCGAAACTGTTTGGCAGAAGTGTGCTTGATACCGGAGCGTCCGTACAGCGCACTCTGCTCAAGCCGGCAGATACGATCCGGATCATCCGCGGACTGGAGTATGTAAGCAAGATCCTGGGGAAAGGAGATCCGGGATGAAAGGACAGTTCGTGAAAGATCTGGAGCACATGTACCTTGTGTTCGATACGGAAGAGCTCCGGGAAGAGGAATACTCTATGCAGATGGCGCTTCGCGGAAGGCTTCCCTCACTCCTGCCGCTCAGTATCTCCCATACGGATGGCAAAGCCGTACTGAGGGCAGACGTGACAGGATGCACTGCCGCAGCAGCGAGATTTCAGACGGTTCAGCTGAAGGGAAACGATATCCGGAAGATTCTGATGACGATCCACGACACGGTCCGCAGGCTGCCGGGATATCTGCTGGATCCGGGAGACCTCTGTCTGGAACCGGAATACATCTTTCTGGGACCGGACAGCGATGAGATCCTGCTGTGCTATATCCCGCACCTGTCCGAGGAAGATCCGGATACGATCCGGATCCTTGCAGAGTATTTTCTGAAAAAACTGGATCATTCTGATCGGACTGCGGCGGATCTTGCCTACGGTCTGTTCGACCAGGTCGCGGCAGAACATTATATCATGGCAGATGTCCTGCAGAAACTGCTCGGAAATGCCGGTATTACAGAACAGAAAATGACAGCCGATACGGCCAGTCATCCGGCGCCGGATCTCACAGCGGAACGGGTAAGAGATCCGTACCTGAAAGGAAATATGCCGGCAGGCGATAACCGTGCGATGCCATCCAACAACATCCGTGTCCTACCGCCGCCTCCGGGAAGAAGCGGAGTATATTCAGGCGGAAGCGGAAAAGTGCAGAACAGGCATGGGGTATCTCCAGCCGGAAACAGAAAGAAACAGGCCGGCGGACATACACGAAAGAGTACTTATCGACGGCACCGGGAAACGCGTACCGGTACATACCGGGACGAAAGAAAGGCGGCTGCATGGAGATTTCTGCCTGCTGTCATCATAGTATCCGCCGCCACAGCAGCCGCCGCATTGTTTCGCATGGATCTGACGCAGATCGGAGGGATGGGATTTCTGTGCGCGGCCCTGATCTGGCTGACATACAGTACGCTCGAGAAACGGAAGACGGAGATCCATAATGTCTGGGTTGACGAGGATGATCCGGGAGATGACGCTTTCTATCAGTCCCTGCTGAAGCAGGTTTATGCAGAAGACGCCCTGAATTCGCAATATTCCGATAGGGGGAAAGCCGCGCCGTATGCCGCCGCTTTTCAGACAGGTATGCAGCAGACGGAAAAGAATGATTCCGCATGTCGTCCCTGCCTGGTCAGCCTGCAGCCGGACCGCTGCCCGGACATCCTGCTGACAGCGCCGCATCTGATCCTCGGAAAAAGCCGTGAGAAAGCGGACGTTATTCTCCCGGATGATGCAGTCAGCCGCATACATGCGAGGATTGAGCGGAGGGTGGACGGATACTATATCAATGACCTGTATTCTACGAACGGGACATTTCTGGATAACAGGCGGCTTGAGAGCGGAAAGGCGGAAGCGCTGAAGGAAGGTTCCATCCTGAAGATGGGTTCCCTGCAATTTCAGATACAGCTGTAAGAGCCTGTGTGATCCTGTGATTTCTGTTCCGGAGAGGTTCTCTCATACCGGTGGTTGCGATTAACAGGCTTCGGATAATATGGTATACTCGCCCTTAAAGAGGGGGTGAGAGGATGAAGGAAGTGATGACTTCACATGAGCTGTCTCTGGTGATGGATCTGATTCTGTCGATGATCCGGAACGGACACATTGATGAGCTGACTCAGATCCTGGAGAGATATCAGAAAAGTGACTTATTGGATAAGGCTCTCACGAAATGAACGAGTTTACGGCATTCCTTAAAAACCGGCGCAAAGTGAATCTCGCGATGGCAGCGATCAATATCGTTGTCTTTATTGTGCTGGAGATCATAGGCGATACGAGCAGCGCACCGTTCATGCTGGAGCATGGGGCATCCTATGCGCCTCTCGTCCTTGAAGGGCAGTACTGGAGGCTGTTTACTTCGATGTTCCTGCATTTCGGATTTGAGCATCTTGCCTATAATATGTTCAGCCTGATCTTTCTGGGAGACATCGTGGAAACGGTCATGGGTCCGGTCCGCTATCTGATCATCTATCTGGGCGGCGGACTGTGCGGCAATATCGTCTCCGTGCTTCTCAGCATGAAGACCGGAAAGTACGCGGTTGCTGCAGGCGCTTCCGGAGCGATCTTCGCATGCATGGGGGCGTTCCTGTATTTCGCGCTGCGAAACCGCAGGGGTTTCGGCCGCGGCAACCTTCAGCGGCTCGGGATGATGGTTCTCCTGATGATCATGCAAAGTCTGGTGGATAAGGGCGTTGACAATGCCGCGCACATGGGAGGACTCGCCGCAGGCTTTATTCTGGCTGCTCTGCTCTGGCATCCGAAAAAGAGGCAGATCCGCAGGATCGACAGTGTGTCATCCGGACAATAAAGCTACACTCAGTTAAGGCACCCACTGCCCCTGCAGGCTGTGCGGCAAGAGTCCTGGGGGCTTTCCCGGACTGAGGCACCGTTACAGATTGATAATTTGAAACAGGAGGTTTTGTGTTATGAAAGACTGCAACTGCATTTTCTGCAAGATCGCGAACGGAGAGATCCCGTCTGCAACGCTGTATGAGGACGGGGAGTTCCGCGTCATTCTGGATCTGAATCCGGCGGCGAAAGGACATGCCCTGGTTCTTCCGAAGGAGCATTACGCAAATCTGTTTGAGATCCCGGAGGATGTCCTCGGCAAGGCGGCCGGCGTCGCAAAGAAGGTCGGAACCAGGCTTTACGAAGGGCTTGGCGCAGACGGATTCAATCTGGTACAGAATAATGGAGAGAGCGCCGGGCAGACGGTGTTCCATTTCCATATGCATCTGATCCCGAGATATGCGGGAGATACCGTACGGGTCGGCTGGAAGCCGGGATCACTTACGGATGAGGATAAGGCACAGATCCTGGATCTGTTTGAGTAAAACAGCCAGGTCGGAAGAAAGGAGAGCTCCGCATGGATCTTGCAATCATCGGAACAGGGAAGATCGTACACGAAGCGCTGTATGCACTGACGGCGGTAGATGACATCCGGGTAAAGGCAATCTATGCGAGACCTCACAGCGAACACACAGGCAGAGAACTTGCTGAGCAGTACGGGATCGACAAGGTATATACGGATTATGACAGGCTGCTTGCGGAGGCTGATGTGGATGCTGTCTATATCGGTCTGGTGAATTCCGCTCATTTTGCGTATACGAAAACAGCCCTTCTTGCAGGAAAGCATGTCATCCTGGAGAAACCGCTGACCTCGACCCTGAAGGAAGCAGAAGAACTGTACCGTATCTCACGGGGGACCGGATGCTTTGTGCTGGAAGCGATAACCAGTATACACAACAGGGTTTTCCGGCAGATTGAGGAGGAACTCGGGAATCTCGGACCGATCCGCGCAGCAGAGTTTCATTTCTCCCAGTATTCCAGCGTTTACAGGGATTACCTGAACGGGAAGATCACGCCGAAGTTTGACCCGGAGTTCTCGGGCGGCGCGCTCTATGATATGAGCATATATAACATCCATTTTGCGGTCGGACTGTTCGGGGCGCCGGAACAGGTGATGTATTATCCGAATCTGGGCTATAACGGCATCGACACATCGGGAATCCTGGTATTGTCCTACCCGCAGTTTCAGGCGGTCTGCCTGGGAACAAAGGATTCGGACGGTCCGAATGCCGCTGTGATCCAGGGAGAGAACGGCTGGATCAGGATGGAAGGAAAGCCGAACACGGAAGGGGATCTGGAAGTCTTCGTAGTTACCGAACCGGCTGATTCCGGAGAGGTCGCGGCGCTCAGTGCGGCGGGAAGCGTAGACCGTACATTTATCCGGCGGAAATATGAGGCGGAGAAGGTCCATCACCGCATGTGTGCCGAACTGAGGGATTTTGCCCGGATCATCGATG
>CADCOU010000220.1 GCA_902803155.1 uncultured Lachnospiraceae bacterium
GGAGGGATGACTGTGAAGAACGTAAAACTTACTTTCGATCTTGATAATCCGAGCATGAAACCGTCCCGTGACGGATACGGCGACGGACTGAATGACGCAGCTGCGAAGAATCCCGATATCGTGGCGATCGGCGCAGACATCACAGCATCCACCAGGGTGGACTGGTTTGTGAAAGAGCACCCGGACAGCTTCTATGATCTCGGGATCGCAGAGCAGAACCAGATGGCATTTGCGGCGGGCATGAGCCTGATGGGAAAGGTTCCCTTCGTCTGCAACTACGGCGTGTTCCTTGCAGGCCGTGCATGGGATCAGATCCGCACGACCGTATGCTACAACAATCTGAATGTGAAACTGGGCGGAGCCCACGGCGGCATCTCAGTCGGACCGGACGGAGCGACCCACCAGGCACTGGAAGAGATCTCCATCATGAGATGCCTTCCCAACATGAAGGTCATCGTCCCGGCGGATTCCTGGGAAACCCGCAAAGCTACCAGAGCAGTTGCCGAGCTGGACGGTCCGTACTATGTCAGGTTTGGGAGAGAGAAAGTCCCGGAGATCACCGATGAATCCACCCCGTTTGAAGTAGGCAAGGCATACTGCATCCAGGAAGGAACGGATGTAGCCATCATCGCCTGCGGAGCCATGGTCTACCACAGTGTGCTCGCGGCCAGGGAACTTGCGAAGGAAGGGATCTCCGCAATGGTAGTGAACTGCCATACGATCAAGCCGATTGACAGGGAAGCGATCGTGGAGGCGGCGAAGAAGACAGGAGCCGTTGTCACAGCTGAAGAACATCAGCTGATGGGCGGCATGGGCAGCGCGGTAAGCGAAGTACTTTCCACCGAGTATCCGGTACCGATGCAGATGGTTGGCGTGCAGGACAGATTCGGACAGTCAGGCGATCCGGATGAGCTGATGAACGCTTACGGACTGAATGCGGAAGAGATCTGCAAGGCAGCAAAGAGAGCCATCGCGATGAAGAAGTAATAGAAGAAAAAGAAAGATTCGGGCAGGAAAGCAGAAAAGGATAGTCCTGTCCGGAAGAGAAAAAAACTATGGGCACAGGGTCTGGTTTCAGACCCTGTGCCCATTTTGAGTTTGCCTGGATTATATAAAATCTATAAATTCATGAGTCCTGCGGTCCAGGTCATGATAGCTTTCCTGAAGCCGGCTGAACAGATCATCAGGCAGCGGCGGGTTCTCCCATTCTGTTCCGGCTGAGGTAAGCCGGTTCCGTGCACCGAAGAAGACTCCGTTCAGATACCTGGCGCTGTCATTCCAGTTTCCGGCGATCACTTCAGGGATCGTCAGGGCGACCGAAGAGACGCCGGGAGCGATGAACGGTTTATAACCAAGGGCGCGGACCGTGAGGTTTGCGCTGGTAGTGAGACCGGTCAGGTCGCCGGTTGCGGCGTCGCTATATTCTCCGGGCAGGATACTGTTGACCGCAACCAGTCCGCTGCCGTGCGGGCCGTAGACCCTGCCGTTTTCCGGGAAACACGCAAAGCGCGGATCATCTGACGCGCGTTTTGCGGAATAGTATGCCGCTCTTGCGAACATGACACCCAGACCGAACCCCTGGATCTGATCCGGGTGCAGATACTTCACGACTTCTCCGCACAGAAGATCCAGCGGATCGGAGACGACTCCGAACAGGCCCTTAAAACCACAGGCAGCTGCCTGCTTTGCGTAGCCGGCGATGATCTTCCGGTTTTCCTCAAACTGGGCGATCCGGACATCTTCATGCGCTTCAGCGCCGATCGGCGGAACAAATTTGGTGGCACAGAACAGGAAAATGTCACAGTCGAACAGCTCTTCCTCCTGAAGGATCACCACATCCGGATAAGGCGTCTGCCCGAGCGGAGAAAGGATCTGGTTGATCTCGATCTCAAGCCTGCTGCAGAGTTTTTTGTCAATGTCATAGATCCCGATCGCGGAGACACAGCCGGCCCCGGTGACCCGAAGCCCCAGCGTGGCATTCAGACCGACATCACCAAGACCGATGATATGGACCCTCTTCAGATCGCCTTCTCCCTGTGATACCCAGGGATACGAGGAGATATGATCCTTCAGGTACGGATATTCTGAATATAGTTCGGTGATCCTGTGCATGATAAAACTCCTTTGATTTCTTTACAGCCGGAACTCGCCGTCCAGCAGATGTTTCAGGCGGCGGAGCTTCTGCATCTCTCTTCTCAGCAGGGTCGACGGGGACTCCTGCACGACAGAGGTATCCAGGATGCAGGTATCCGGGTGGCGCGGTTCCGCAAGCACTTCATTGATTCGCGACATGGTCAGCTTCCGGCCGTATTTATCCTGGTAGAGCTTCTCCAGAACCAGGAAGATGTTCCGTGCATTTTCCAGACAGACCACAGACATGTTGTAGAAAGCTTCCATGGA
>CADCOU010000221.1 GCA_902803155.1 uncultured Lachnospiraceae bacterium
GGTCGGAAACAGCGTAATCCGCCATCGCCTGACAAGACTTGTCAGAGAAAGCTATCGTCTTAATGAAAATGTATTCGTTGGGGGTCTTGACCTGATCGTACTGGTCCGGCCCGGCGCGAAAGAAAGCGATTTCTTTACTATTGAACGCGCGCTGCTCTCACTTGGAAGAAGAGCAGAAATCATCGAAAACCACACGGAGGCAACGGTATGAAAAAGATCATGATATGGTCGATCCGCAAATACCAGAAATATCTGTCTCCGATTAAAACGACCCGCTGCCCGTATTACCCGACCTGCAGCAATTATGCTCTGGAAGCGGTCAGTAAATACGGTGCGGTAAAGGGAGGATTACTTGCCGGATGGAGACTTCTCCGCTGCAACCCGTTTTCGCACGGAGGATATGATCCGGTACCGTAAAGATATACGGCAGGAAATGTTTCTGAAGTATATCATTCACATTTCAAAGAGGACTGAGGTATGAATTTACTTACCAAGAGCGGTGGATTTCTCGGCCCGATCGCAACTGTGCTCGGATACATCATGAGCGGGATCTTTGCGGTCCTGATTGCCATCCATATTCCGAATATCGGCCTTGCAATCATACTGTTCACTATCGTCATTTATATGCTGATGCTTCCGCTGACTTACAGGCAGCAGAAGTTCTCCAGAATGACCCCGCTGATGAACCCGGAACTGAACGCGATCCGCGATAAGTATAAGGGAAAGCAGGATCAGGCTTCCATGCAGCGCATGAATGAGGAGACCCAGATGGTATACGCCAAGTATGGCGTCAACCCTGCCGGTTCCTGCGTGCAGCTTGCGATCACGATGCTTATCCTGTTCCCGCTGTACCGCGTGATCATGAATATTCCGGCGTACGTTGCGCAGGTCAAAGAAGTTTTCACAGCACTCGCTACACAGCTTCTGACAACCGCCGGGGCGGAAGAATATCTGAAAGAGATCGCATCTTCCATCCAGGCTACCACGATCACCAAATCATTTACCGAGAATACGATCGTTGATACACTCTACAAGTTCCGTCCCGGAAACTGGGCTGCGCTTGCGGAGAAATTCCCGGAACTCTCAGACGTTATCTCGAAAACAGCAAAGACGATCGGGGATATGAATCATTTCCTCGGACTGAATATCGCGAATACACCGCTGAACATCATCAAAGAGCATGCTTCAGTGGGACTTGTGATCGCAGCAGTCCTGGTTCCCGTTCTTGCTGCTCTTTCCCAGTGGATCTCCGTCAAACTGATGACAGGAAGCCAGCAGCCGGAAGGATCCGATCAGATGGCAGGCACCATGAAGACCATGAACAATGTCATGCCTCTGATGTCCGCGTTCTTCTGCCTGAGTCTCCCGGTCGGAATGGGCATCTACTGGATCATGTCTGCAGTTGTGCGTACCATCCAGCAGTACTTTATCAACAAGCATCTTGACAAGCAGGATATGACAGAGCTTCTCCAGAAGAATATGGAGAAGAACAAGAAAAAGATGGAGAAAAAGGCAGGAGTTACAGGCGCCCAGATCTCCCAGAACGCTGCGATCAATACCAGGAATATCGAGAATCAGAATCCGAATGCAGGAAGACTCAGCCGGGCAAAAGAGCTGTCGAAAGAAGCAGCGAATGTATCGGAGGATACCGTGCAGAGCAAGAAAAATGTGCGCCCGGGTTCTCTGGCTGAAAAAGCCAATATGGTATCGGTGTATAATGAGTCGCACCGGAAAAAATAACATAGTCTGAAAAACAAAAAGAGGAATTAAGAAATGAGTGAAATGATCAGGGTCAGCGGAAAGACGCTGGAGGACGCGATTACAAACGCGACCATCAGTCTCGGCGTGACCAGTGACAGTATCGTATATACGATAATCGAACATGAATCCAAAGGCTTCCTCGGGATCGGCGCAAAGGATGCGGTCATTGAGGTCAGAGTCAAGAATGAGGCGGATTATGAAGCTGAAAAGCTGAAGATCAAAGCCGAGGAAGACGCGGCCCGTGCCGCGCAGGAAGCAGCTGATAAGGCAGCTGCGGAAGAAGAAAATGCAGCGCAGGCAGCCGCAGAAGAAATGATTTCCAGGGAAACAGAAGAAACGGCTGACGTTTCGGAAGAAGCTGCATCAAACGCTGCACAGACAGAAGAAACAGCGGAAGAAGCTGCAGAAGAAACGGAAGAATATGCGGAAGAAATTCCCAGAAAGAGAACCCGAGAGATCAAACCGCTCGAAGATCCGAGTGAAGCCATTGCCAAGGCGGAAGGATTCCTTCGCGATGTGTATCAGGCGATGGGCATGGATGTTGAACTGATCAGCACCTATGACGGGGAAGTCCTGAATGTCCAGATGAACGGGGATGATATGGGCATCCTGATCGGCAAGAGAGGCCAGACCCTGGATTCTCTGCAGTATCTGGTAAGCCTGGTAGTCAACAAGGAAAGCCCGACCTATGTCAGGGTCAAGCTTGATACCGAGAACTACCGCGACAGACGCAAGGCAACGCTTGAAAATCTTGCAAAGAATATCGCAGTTAAGGTTAAGAAGAACCGTCAGACGGTTTATCTTGAGCCGATGAATCCGTATGAGAGACGGATCATCCACTCTGCTCTTCAGAGCGACCCGTTTGTCACAACTTACAGTGAGGGTGAGGAGCCGAACCGCAAGGTTGTCGTAGCACTGAAAAAAGACGCGGACCTGGACGCGCTTGAGCGCAAGTACGGTGAAAAGCGTGGCAGAGGCGGCTACCGCAATTCAAGAGGAAGAGGCGGCCGCAATGACAGGAGAGGTTCAAGGCGGCAGGACAGGGATGCATTCAATGAAGCGGCGGATATCATCGAGCCGGTTGAGATCCCGGATACTCTGACGGAGTCTTTTGAAGAGACCTCCTCTGAAGAATAAGAACCATTAACGGACGGGATACACGGGAGGTTATCAGAAGATGGCCTCCCGTTTTTGATCAGAGTCTGGAGGATTTAGTTCATGGGTTACGCGAGTGAGGATACGATCGCGGCGGTTGCGACTGCGATGAGTGCTTCGGGTATCGGGATCATCCGGATCTCGGGACCGGATGCGGTACGTGCTGCCGATCGGATATACAGGTCCCCGAAAAGGAAGACAAAACTTTGTGACGTTCCTTCCCATACGATCCATTTCGGAACGATTGAGGATCTGTCCGGACAGGTGATTGATGAAGTCCTGGTCAGTGTGATGCGTGCTCCGAGATCCTATACGGCGGAAGATACGGTGGAGATTAACTGCCATGGCGGAGTTCTGGCCATGCGCCGCGTCCTGGATGCTGTACTTTCGTGTGGTTTTGTCCGGATCGCGGAGCCGGGGGAATTCACAAAACGGGCGTTTCTGAACGGGAGGATCGATCTGTCCCGCGCAGAAGCGGTCATGGACCTGATCGAAGCGAAGAATGAATATGCACTGAAGAACTCCGTCAGCCAGGTACGAGGGTCGCTGTTTCAGAAGATCACGGATCTCCGTTCACAGATCCTGTATCAGATTGCACATATTGAAGCTTCGCTGGATGATCCGGAACATCTGGATTTCGCGTCACATATCGGGGAACTGGACAGATCGGTCCTCAGATGGCAGCAGGAGATACGCCGTCTGATTGATACGTTTGAAGACGGACGGCTGGCTCAGGAAGGTATCCGGACCGTTATCGTCGGAAAACCGAATGCCGGCAAATCCTCTCTCCTGAACCTGATGCTTGGACAGGAACGGGCTATCGTGACCGATATAGCGGGAACGACAAGAGATGTGCTGACGGAAACCATCAATCTGCAGGGGATCACACTTCTGATCACGGATACTGCAGGGATACGGCAGACCGAAGATCAGGTGGAACAGATCGGTGTGGAGAGGGCAAAACAAAGCGCTTCCGACGCGGACCTGCTTCTGTGGATCGTGGATTCTTCTACGCCGCTGGATGAAGATGACAGACACATCAGCACGCTCCTTCGGGGACGGCCGGCAGTCATACTGCTGAACAAATCCGATCTGAAAACCGTTGTGGATGAATCCGATATCCGGAAGCTGCTTATCGAAGCAGAGGACATCCCTGTACTTTCATTTTCTGCAACACAGAAAACCGGATTTGATGAATTGGTCGGACTACTGAAAGATATGTTCTTTCGTGGTAAACTGTCGTGGAATGATGAAGTGGTCATTACGAATATGCGCCACTGCGCTCTCCTCTCGAGATCCGAAGAGAGTCTTCTCCGCGTGAAGGAGAGTATACAGTGCGGCATGAGCGAAGATTTTTATTCGATCGACCTGATGGATGCCTACGAAGCGCTTGGAGAGATCATCGGAGAAGAGATCGGGGATGATCTTGCGGATGAGATATTCAGCCGTTTCTGTATGGGTAAATAACCGTATTATCAGAACAATGTGATCCGTATCGTATATGTTAACGTACATTGAGACAGGAAGCAGCGTATGTTGGAAGAGTATGCAGATATTGTTGTTGTAGGAGCAGGTCATGCGGGCTGCGAGGCGGCGCTTGCCTGTGCGCGGCTCGGCCTTGAAACCGTGATCTTTACCATGAGCACGGAGTCGATTGCCATGATGCCCTGCAACCCGCATATCGGAGGCAGTTCCAAAGGCCATCTGGTCCGGGAGATCGATGCGCTCGGCGGAGAGATGGCACGATGCATAGACCGTACATTTCTGCAGAGCCGGATGCTGAATCAGTCAAAAGGTCCTGCGGTACATTCCCTGCGCGCACAGGCGGATAAAGCAGCCTACTCTTCTCTGATGCGCAGAACGCTGGAGATGCAGGATCATCTTCAGATCCGCCAGCAGGAAGTTACGGAGATTATTACGGATGAAAACAATCAGCTGACCGGGGTAAAGACGATATCCGGAACCATCTGGCACTGCAGGGCGGCGATCCTCTGTACGGGGACCTATCTGAACGCCCGCTGCATCTATGGTGATGTGTCCATCGGATCCGGACCGAACGGAACACCGTCTGCGAATCACCTGACGGATTCCCTGAAGGCGCACGGGATCGAGATGTACCGGTTCAAGACAGGTACCCCTGCCCGCATGGACGGGAAGACGATCGACTATTCAAAAATGACACGTCAGGACGGAGATATCCCGGTCGTACCGTTTTCCTTTGAAACAGATCCCGACAGCGTGCAGATCGAACAGATGCCGGTTTATCTGACGCATACCAACGAAGAGACGCACAGGATCCTCCGGGAGAACCTGGACCGCTCTCCTCTCTTCTCCGGTGAGATCAGCGGGACCGGCCCGCGCTACTGCCCTTCCATAGAGGACAAAGTCGTACGGTTTGCTGATAAGACAGCCCATCACGTGTTTGTCGAACCGCAGGGCAGGGAGACAAATGAAATGTATATCGACGGCATGTCAAGCAGCATGCCGGAAGACGTACAGGTAGCAATGTACCGGACCGTACCCGGGCTCGAACATGCGCGTATCGTAAAGATGGCCTATGCCATCGAGTACGACTGCATCAACGCACTTCAGCTGAATGAAGTGTTTGAATTCAAAAAGATCCCCGGGTTGTTTTCCGGAGGTCAGTTCAACGGAAGCTCAGGGTACGAGGAAGCTGCGGCGCAGGGACTGTATGCCGGATTGAATGCGGCGATGAAGCTGCTCGGCAGAGAACCGCTCTTTATCGACCGCTCGGAGGGATATATCGGCGTTCTGGTGGATGATCTGATCACAAAGGAAAATCACGAGCCTTACCGGATGATGACATCCCGGGCGGAATACCGTCTTCTTCTGCGTCAGGATAACGCAGAACTGAGACTCCTGGAAAAAGGATACCGCACGGGGCTTGTCAGTGAAGAGAGATATCAGAAGTTCCTGAAGAAAAAAACACAGATTCAGGAAGAGATCAGCCGATTGAATACCCTGAGGGTCGGCGCCGGGAGTGCTGTCCGGGAATGTCTCGGCAAACTCGGAAGCACACCTCTCTCCACTTCCGCTACAATGGCAGAACTGATCCGGAGACCGGAGCTTTCCTATCAGGCCCTGTCTGTGATCGATCCGGAGCGCCCGAAGCTTCCTTTCGATGTGCAGGAAGAAGTGAACATAGAAATCAAATATGAAGGATATATCACAAGACAGGAACGGCAGGTAGAACAGTTCCGGAAGATGGAAGAGAAAAAGATTCCGGCCGACATAGATTATGATTTGGTTCCGAGCCTGCGCAACGAGGCCCGTCAGAAACTGAAGGAAGTCCGGCCGTCTTCTATTGGTCAGGCGTCACGCGTCATGGGAGTCAATCCTGCAGATATCGCTGTCCTGACGATATTCCTGAAGGGAAAACGGAGATGAACTTCCCAGAGCCGGCTATCGTCGGATGGAGCTTTCTTACGGTTTCCCGATGATGCAGAAATAAAAGAAAGGAACGGTTTCCCTGCCGGGGACGGAAAGGCAGACCGCTGTCATATCGATGGAAATAGATAAATCAACCCGAAGCACATCGACGCTTGTCGATGGATGCGAAGAGCTTGGAATCCGGCTTTCCGGGCGGCAGACCGACCAGTTTGTCCGTTATTATGAGATGCTGACCGAGAAGAATAAGGTAATGAACCTTACCGCAGTTACAAAATGGGAGGAAGTCCTTACCAGGCATTTTCTCGACAGCCTGCTGGTGTGCAGGGTTACAGACCTGCAGACAGACAGTCTGAAAGTCCTGGATCTGGGTACAGGCGCCGGATTTCCCGGTGTCCCGCTGAAGATAGCATTTCCGCAGCTTTCCATTACTCTGGCGGATTCTCTGAACAAAAGAATAGGGTTTCTGGATGATGTGATCCGGGATCTGCAGCTTGGGGGGATACAAACCGTCCATGCGCGGGCGGAAGATCTCGGACACAGACCGGAATACCGGCAGCAGTATGATCTGGTTGTTTCAAGAGCTGTTGCGAATCTTGCTTCGCTTAGTGAATACTGCCTTCCGTTTGTACGGAGAGGCGGACTGTTCATCGCATACAAATCGACAAACATCGATACAGAATATCAGAACTCCTTACGGGCAGTCCGGCTGCTCGGAGGGAAGCCGGAAGGGATCACTACTCTCCCGCTTCCGCATGCCGGGCTGGAACGGTCTTTTGCGGTAGTCCGTAAAGTAAGTGACACTGCGCAAAAGTATCCGAGGAAAGCCGGAGTACCATCCAGATCTCCTTTGTAAAGAAATAAAAAAGGTCCGTATGACAAATCATACGGACCTTTTTTGACAATACTGACCTGATATTTGCCGGATGATCAAAAAAACTATCGAAACTCCTCTTTCAAACTTCAGCATCATTTTCTTTCAGAAAGCTGCCGCAGACAGACAAGAATTCCTGCGGACGCTCCATATGGGGTACAAGACGGGTTCCGGATACAGGATATGCCACAATGGAGTCATTATATTTCCGGTAAGCGGAAATAACAGAGTCAGATTTTTCTGCTTTATCTCCGTACAGGATCATGAGCCTGTCTCCCACTTTCCTGAGGGCTTCGATGATATTTACCGCAAGTATTCTGCCCTGCACAGAAGCAAGGAGGTACTTGCCGCCGTCTTCGTGGAAATGTGCGCCTTCATAGAACGCATCTACAAAGCGATCTTTGGAACGGAAAGGATTGTACAGGTATTCTTCTGAGAACCTAAGATCAATATTATCCCTTGACTGCACGATATTATATAAAGTCGTTCCAATGATAGGCAGAGAAATCAGAACGCTTGCGGCTCTGGATCTGCTGTCCGGTAAACGGTTCAGTTCCCGTACATTCTTTGGGTTGACAGCAATTATCCTGTCGATCAATTTGCTGTCAACAGATGCAGTCATGATAGCAAAAGACGATGAATAACCGCTGGCAATAACCGTACACCTGCTCTTGACAAGTTCTTTAATAAAAGCAGTCAAAAACAAAACATAGTAATAATTCGAATAAGAATCATTTTTCTTTGTCGAACGACCACAGCCGGGAAGGTCAACGGTATAAACAGTATGGTCCGTTGCCAGGTCGTCAACGATCTCATTCCACTCATAAGAACTGAAGGCGGGATCAAGATGATGAAGAAGAACGATCGGACTGCCTTTTCCGTATTTATGATAAAACACTTCTCCGTGTTTCCATCTGAAATATTTTCCGTTTCCGGGCTTCAGCATGTTTTTCCCTGCTGCAACGGATCCCAGATACCTGTTTGAAATATGCATGATACCGAGTGCAAAAGCATCCAGTTTTAAAAGAGTTTTTACATGCTCTGTCAAACGTGACATATGCAGACCTCCAAAAGACTGAACATAGACTTCGGTGACTATTATACATGAAGAAAGCGTATTTCACCACAGACAAAAGATATGCAATGTCGTCAGCCCGGATATCTGTACATGGAAGGGAAATGTTTCACGTGAAACAATCCTATACAAAACAGGTGTTGTGCCTGTTTGTGTTTCACGTGAAACAAAATACCGTTTTTAAGAGATTATTCCTTTTTTCAAAAGACAAGCTGTGGTATAGTTAAAACTGCATTGCAAAGGAGTATATAATAATGAATCGTACAATTATCGTAGCAAATCAAAAAGGCGGAGTAGGAAAGACAACAACGGCGATCAATCTTGCTGCGTGTCTGGCCGCCAGAAAACGGAGTGTTCTGCTGATCGATATGGATCCGCAGGGAAACACAACGAGCGGATTTGATGTCAGGAGAGAATCTGTTCAAAAAGACATCTATGATGTTATGCTTGGTGAGGCAAAGCTGGAGGATACAATTATCCGTGATATCCGCCCAAAATTATCGCTGATTCCGTCGGATGTCAATCTTGCGGCATGTGAGATTCAGCTGTCCGAAACGGAGGACAGAAATTATATTCTGAAGAAGGCGCTGGAGAGCGTTCGGACAAAATACGAATATGTGATAATAGATTGCCCTCCGTCGCTGAATATCCTCACATTGAATGCAATGTGTGCCGGCGATACGGTACTGGTTCCGCTGCAGTGTGAATACTATGCCCTGGAAGGACTGGCGCAGCTTATGCGGACAGTGAAGCTGGTGTCGGAACGACTGAATCCGCACCTGATTATTGAGGGGATCGTTTTTACCATGTATGATCCGCGGACTAAACTTGCCGGGCAGGTTGTTGAGAATGTCAAGCAGAATACGGATAAAAAGATCTACAAGGCGATAATTCCGAGAAATGTTCGTCTTGCAGAAGCACCCAGCTACGGTATGCCGATTATAGAATATGATCCGCGTTCATCCGGAGCAAAGGGATATGATCTTCTTGCAAAGAAAGTAATGAAGTACCATTACAGCAGATCGTGATCGATCATATGATTTAATAAAACACAGAGAGGATGGTGTTTATGGCAAAAAGAGGAGGTCTCGGTCAGAGGGGGCTTGACCTGCTGATATCTGCATCCCCGGGAAGAGCAGAGCAGTCTGCTGTTGAAGAAACTACCGAAAAGGAAGTATCTTCGAAGCCGGTGTCAAAACGAGGGACAACAACCAATACGAAAACGTCAGGCGGATCATCTGCAAAAAAGGCAGGTACCGCAGGCAGGGGAACCGGATCGGGAAGGACCGGGAAAACAGCCGGCAAGGCAGCAAAAACAAACAGCAAGAGCGCATTTGCAAAAAACAAAGGCGCAAACAAGGCGTCTGAAAAAGCCGGCATCGCCATGGAAACTACAGGTGCAGGATCTGTTTTGAATGAGCCTCTTCAGATCCCGATCGAGCAGATCGAGCCGAACCGCAGCCAGCCAAGAAAAATCTTTGAAGAAGATTCTCTGCAGGAACTTGCGGATTCGATACGGCAGTTTGGCGTGATACAGCCGCTGATCGTTCAGAAGAAGGAAGACTACTACGAGATCATTGCCGGAGAGCGCCGTTGGAGAGCAGCACGGATCGCCGGACTGAAAAAGCTTCCGGTCATTGTGAAGGATTATTCTCCCAGGGAAGTTACGGAAATCTCTCTGATCGAGAATATTCAGAGAGAAGACCTTAATCCTATAGAGGAGGCTGCTGCGTATAAGCATCTGATGGAGGAGTATCATCTCCGTCAGGATGAAGTCGCTGAGAGAGTGTCAAAGAGCAGGGCAGCTGTCGCCAATTCCGTACGTCTTCTCAACCTGGATAAGAGAGTACAGGAGATGGTAGTAAGCGAGATGCTTTCTACAGGACATGCGAGAGCACTCCTTGCCATCACGGATCCGGAACTGCAGTATGGTACTGCACAGAAGGTCTTTGACGAGAAACTAAGCGTTCGCGAGGTTGAAAAACTGGTCCGCCGGCTTCAGGAGGATCCGAAGCCGCCAAAGAAACCCGCTGTCAGCGAGATGCTCCTGACGGTATATGCAGGTATGGAAGAAGACCTGAAAACGTCTCTCGGGACGAAGGTCAGGATCGCGCCGAAAAATGCGCAGAAAGGCAGGATAGAGATCGAATACTATTCTGCGGATGATCTGGACCGTCTCTGTGCGATGCTGAAGTTACAGGCTTCTGAGACTGGGAGGTGACGGGATGCAGGATACGATACTGAACAGGCTCGGGTTTGATCCCGGATACCTGCTGCTCGGACTTATGGTGATACTCGTTTTTGTGCTCCTTTATCTGGCGAGCATTTCCATGAAGATGTCCCGCTTCATGAAGCGGTATAAGATCTTCATGAGAGGAAGGGACGGAGTCTCTCTGGAGCGGGCGTTTGAGAGCAATTTTATCGAAGTTGACCGGATCGGTGAACAGAGTAAGAACCAGGCGCAGGAGATAGCCCGTCTGCGGGATCTGCTGAGCCGGACGCCCATGAAAACGGGGATAGTCAAATACGATGCTTTCGCAGATGTCGGCGGACGCATGAGTTTCGCGCTCGCGATGCTGGATCTGAACAATACCGGATTTGTCATTAACGCGATCCACAGTAAAGAAGGGTGTTATACCTATATCAAGGAGATCGTGAAGGGAGAATCCTATATCCAGCTCGGTGAAGAGGAAAAAGAAGCTCTGAGACAGGCCGTGATCACATTCGAGAATCAGGCAGGCTGATCTGCCGGTGATACAAAAAGAGGAGTTCTGTTATGCTAGATATCAAATTCGTGAGAGATAACCCGGAAATCGTAAA
>CADCOU010000222.1 GCA_902803155.1 uncultured Lachnospiraceae bacterium
AAGTCCCGCAGGGACGGCAAGACGATTTTCTATTCTCTGGATGACGAGCATGTGGAGATGATCCTCAGCATGGGTGTGGACCATGTTATGGAGAAGGACTGATCTCTCCCGCCCGCTTCAGGCTGATCCTGGTCACTGCCGGACCGATCAGTTCACAGATCAGGATACCGGTCAGGACGATCGCACGGATATCAGACGCATGCTCCGGCAGGATACTTCCCGCCGCCAGTGTGAGACCTATCGCGATCC
The DNA here is from genome assembly GCA_902803155.1 of uncultured Lachnospiraceae bacterium. Taxonomy (GTDB): domain Bacteria; phylum Bacillota; class Clostridia; order Lachnospirales; family Lachnospiraceae; genus Porcincola. The sequence continues at coordinate 250 of CADCOU010000222.1, forward strand.
CCGCATGGGGCAGAAGGCACGGGCTTAGATACAGGCATTGCCTGCGGTCTGTTCCGGTAACCGCCCCGCCCAGCATCGTTCCGAGTGTCTTCCCCGCAATTCTCGACAGGATATAGACGATTCCTATTCCCCCTACCGACCTGAGCAGTGTGATCGGGAGCCCTGCGCCTGACGCCACGAAAAACAATACGAATACCGGTGCAGCGATCGGGTCTGCCGCTTCGAGGATCTCACCTGCCTCAGCACTCAGGTTCGCAACTGCCGTCCCCATGACCATGCAGACGATCAGTGAGTTCAGGCCTAAACGCTGTGCGATCCCGATCCCCAGGAACAGGAATCCGCATACCAGGGCCATCCGGTTGCTCTTTCTCCGGAAGAACCGGAGTACAAACAGCATGATGACTGCAAGAAGCAGCCCCAATACAAACCCCTCGGCAAACTTCAGCACTTCCCTGAGAATCGTTGACAGAATCTGTTTCCCCTCTGCACCGAAATGCCGGATCACGGCTGCAAATACCGAATACAGGAGGAGCGCCGTTATGTCATCCAGTGCGACCACCTCCAGAAGAAGCTCTGTCACAGGGCCGCGGGCGTGATACTGCTGCACGACCAGAATGGTCGCTGCCGGAGCTGTCGCCGCGGCGATCGCTCCCAGTATCAGTGCCATTCGCAGATCGTTTCCGGTAAGGATCAGGGCAAGAGTGACACAGACGGAAGCCGCTGCCGATTCAAACAGAGCCAGTATGACTGACGCCCGCCCGGCCTTTTTCATGTATGAGAAATGAAGCTGTCCGCCGACTGCAAACGCGATCAGTCCCAGGGCAACATCCGTGATCACGCTGATCCCGTTCACGAATCCTTCTGAGAGGACCGAAACCGGACTCCCCAGCGCAGGGAGCAGGTACGGACCGAGCAGCATGCCCCCGAGCAGGTATCCTGTCACATTCGGAAATCCCAGAAACTTCATCAGTCTGCCCATGAAGATCCCGGTCAGAATCATGATGCCCAGGTTCGTAAGGACATTCAGGGAAATATTCATGAATCATTCACCTCGAAGCCGGTCAGATAATCGATCGGTACTGTAAACAGGATTCCGGTATCGCTCTTTTCCAGGCCGCCCGTCACCTTATTGACCGCGTCAACGATCACAGGCACGTTCGACTCGGACGCAGCCATGAATATCGTACGGTTCTCTTTGTGTTCCGGATTGAGCACATGCCTGAGCGACAGCATAAACCGTGCCTGTACGTCATCGCCGAGTTCCTGCATCATGCCGTGCGAATGCAGGATCGTCGCTCCCTGCAGCCTGCGCTCCGCAAATTCCCGAAGGAGATCCCCCAGGCATTCCGTTTTGTTCAGAACGATCACAACCAGTTTCATTTTCATAAGATACTCCTCACAACTGCGCCAGCACGATCGCTGCAGCCATCAGCATGCAGCCGGCCAGCTCTCTTCCGGAAAAACTCTGATGAAGGAACAGAAATCCAGCAACCGCCGAAACCACGGATTCCAGGCTCATGATCAGCGACGCAACGGTCGGGTTCAGTCCCCGCTGGCCGATGATCTGCAGCGTATACGCCACGCCGGAACTCATGATGCCGGTATACAGGATCGACTCACGCGCATCGTATATGGCCTGCCAGGTCGGATGCTCAAACAGAAGCATCAGCACCGTCCCTATGACAGAGGCGGTCAGGAACTCTATGGCTGCAAGACACACACCGTCTGCCTCATTGACAAAATGGTCCACCAGCAGAATCTGCATAGCAAACACAAATGCACACGCCAGACACAGGGCGTCGCCTCTCTGCAGAGAGAAGCTGCCGTTCATGCTGAGCAGGTACAGTCCGCAGGCTGCGATCAGAACGCACAGCCATATGAGCGCCTTGCATCTTCTCCCTATGAATATCCCCAGGATCGGGACGAGCACGATATACATCGCCGTTATGAAACCGGCTTTCCCTACCGTGGTCTGCATGATCCCGAACTGCTGCAGTCCTGAGGCAATCATAAGTGCTGTTCCGCACAGGGCGCCTCCGATCCACAGTTTCCTTCCGGATCCTGCCCGGTCTTCTTCCGCGGGGACAGTTCCTGAAATATCCCGGGAGCGGGATAAGCCCGTGTTCCCGGCCTCTTCCCTTCCCGAAGCCTTTATCTTCCTCCGGAGCAGGATCACCGGCACCAGTACCAGTGCGCCGAGCGCGTACCTGACTGCTATAAATGTATACGGGCCGACATATTCCATGCCGACGCTCTGGGCGACAAAAGCGATTCCCCAGATAACCGCCGTCAGCAGCAGGATCAGCGACTGCCTCAGCTGAAATGCACTTTCTTTTCTCATAACTGTTTCTGAAAACAGGCTTCAGTCCGCTGCCGGACTGAAGCCTGAAATGTTGTTGAATGCCTGCCTTCAGCGCGGACCGGAATCAGTATGCCCTGCCCCAGTAGATCATGGTCTTCGCAGGTTTTCCGCACCAGATGCAGGTGTCTGACAGATGCTCCTGCGCAAACGGCATGCATCTGCTGGTCACTCCGCCGAGTTCATCTTTGATCTCTTCCTCGCACCTGCGGTCTCCGCACCACATCGTGCGGATGAAGCCCGGCTTTGTATCTGCGATCTCTTTAAACTCTTCCTTCGTTGACGCGGTATAGGTCATGCTCTCCATACGGCTCTTTGCAGCCTCGAACATATCCTTCTGGATCGCTTCCAGGACTTCCCGTACCTTCTCTCCGATACCGTCCAGAGGAGCAACGATCTTTTCCCGGGTATCCCTGCGGACGATCACACACTGTCCCTGCTCGATATCCTTCGGGCCGATCTCCAGACGCACGGGGATACCGCGCATTTCCTGGTCGGAGAACTTCCAGCCGGGGCTTCTGTCCGCGTCATCCAGCCTTGCGCGGATCCCTGCTGCGCACAGAGCATCCTTCAGCTGTGCCGCCTTCTCCAGCACATTCTCCTTCTTCTGCTGGATCGGAATGACCATCGCCTGAACAGGGGCGACCCTGGGCGGAAGCTTCAGGCCGCTGTCATCACCGTGGACCATGATAATGGCTCCGATCATCCTCGTGGTCATTCCCCAGGAAGTCTGGTGACAGTATTCCTGCTGGTTGTCCTTACTTACATACTGGATCTCGAACGCACGCGCGAAACCGTCGCCGAAGTTGTGGCTGGTGCCGCACTGAAGCGCCTTGCCGTCATGCATCAGAGCTTCGATCGTATAGGTTGCGATCGCACCTGCGAACTTTTCTTTTTCCGTCTTTCTGCCGCGTACAACAGGGATCGCAAGAAATTCCTCCGCAAAATCCGCATAGACGTTCAGCATCAGCTCGGTGCGCTCCTGCGCTTCCTCTGCCGTTGCGTGTACCGTATGTCCTTCCTGCCACAGGAATTCCCTGGAGCGCAGGAACGGCCTGGTCGTCTTTTCCCAGCGCAGAACAGAACACCACTGGTTGTAGACTTTCGGAAGGTCTCTGTAGGAATGAACATCCTTCGCATAGAACTCAGAGAACAGTGTCTCGGAAGTCGGTCTGATGCACATGCGCTCCTCGAGCTGTTCCGTCCCGCCGTGCGTTACCCATGCGACCTCCGGGGCGAATCCTTCCACGTGGTCCTTCTCCTTCTGGAGCAGTCCTTCCGGGATCAGCATGGGAAGATATACGTTCTCCACGCCGGTCTCCTTGAACCTGCGGTCCAGTTCCGCCTGTATGTTTTCCCAG
>CADCOU010000223.1 GCA_902803155.1 uncultured Lachnospiraceae bacterium
ATCGACGAGGCGTCTGATCTGGGGGATTTGGATGACGATGCCGTGCGTTTTCTGAAGAAATACAGGGATAGTGTTCTGCTCTATGCTCTGATTCAGGGAACCGGAAAAGCTGTATATGAACTGCAGAATGAAAAAACGGATGCTGTCACGCTGACCGACCTTCAGGCCGCCTGGGAAAAACTCGGTATTGCAAAATGGGAGGATACGTATTCGACGGGCCTGATACCGAACCTGGGGCTGACAGATATCTGCGAGCTCGTCAAAGCATCCGGATTTGATGTAGATTCCTGGCTGGAAAAGATTGCCGCCCAGCAGTCAGCAGAGATGATGAGAGCAGAACAGATCAGTATCCGGCAGAAGGAATCAGCAGATGAACAGGATACAGCCGGAAGCCTGCGCATTGTGTCCGACAGCCTCTCCGGCCGGCAGCTGCGCGGGCTTTATATGCGGGTGCTCCTCAATGCGGATTATCCGTATAATGCAATGACGATGTATGACTATTCTGACCAGTATGTCCCCTTCGGAGATAAGTATCTGTACGGAAACATTTCCACCGACCTGCTGATGCCTGCTCTGTTTACAGGTGAGACCGGAGGCGGCTTCTACCGTCTTGTCTATGGCAGCCAGACTGCCCTGGAGATCGGTCTGTATGACGGACAGTGGTATGCATTGAAAGATGCTGACGGAAAACAATATCTCGTTCAGGTCTATCGGGATCTGAATGATCCGCATCGCGTTCAGGTGCCGGCTGAGTTTAATTTTGATGAAAAGTATGGTGAGGGAGGCCGCCCCGCAGCCTCCGAAGGATTACTGGAATTTCATTTTGAAGAGGCGGAGGAAGCGCCTGCAGCCGGCTTTGTTCCGCAACGGGGAGTGATGCAATTTGCAGAAGGCTGTCAGCCGCTGGATCAGGAAATCTTTAACGGCAGCATATTACACACGAAAGGATACTTAAGTGCCGGCGCCCTGGGTGTCGGACTCAGCCCTGAGATCACCACGGATGATTCTGAAACCCGCGGCCTTTCACTTGTCAGGATTCCGGTAAAGGAGTGTGACAATGTGAAGGATTTCCGCGCAGAGTATTACCTTCAGGATATCTATGGCAATGAACTGGTGCTTGGTGACAAGGTCACAGAGGCAGAAAAGCAGCCGCTGCTGAAAAATCTTGCTCATGCACAAGCCGCAGCAGATCAGGGGAATGTCACTGTCACATATGGGGACACGGTACTTGAGGCTGACCGTGATTATATGGTCTATACCCGCGACGATGAAATACTGATCCAGGGAATCGGAGAGTACGCCGGCAGCATTATCCTGGGAGGTGAGGAATATAAAGCAGGGTATGTTCCGGTATACAGGACCAGTATGGAAGAAAGTGAAACAGTGGCTGTACGCTGGTATCAGAATACACCCTCGGTTCCTTACATGGGGATCCGGGAATATTATGAAATGCTGTTCGGCGAGCAGCTGGATCTGAAAAAAGAAGGCGGACAGGCGACCATCACCGCTTCTGACGGGTCTGCGGCAGTCTACGATACGGAAAAAGGAACGCTCACTTCGGAGAATCTGACAAAATTCATCTATCCTCCGAAGCTGAAGGCAGAAGGTCATGGCAATCTTGCCGTCGGCCTTCCGCCGTTTCTTACTGTAAAGGAAGAATCAAAGGAACAGGAAGCCTCAGCGGTGACGCTTGATTTTGCAAAATATGGGATTGATGTTTATGCGGATGAGGATGATCTCTGGCTTCCGCTGGCGACACTAAGTGATCTGTTTGAAACCCAGAAGAACTATATGGCTTTCTGGAATGGCAGGAACATTTATATCGTGGACCTGCTTCGTACCTATCAGAATGGAAACGCGAAAAGACAGGATGAGCATCTTTATGATGTGCTGAAGTCCACACAGGAGCGTCCATCCGATCTGATCGACCTGACCTACCGTGAACTTTGTTTCAATCTGGAAACTTTCTACGGATATCCGTCTTCTACTGATTTCAGCAAAGCAGTGAAAGCCGAAGGACTGGACGCGGCACTTGCGGAGCAGGATCCGGAAACCAGAGCGCTGCTGCTTTCCGCTGACCGCGCAGAATATGCGGCTGGTCTTCACCGGCTCTATGATTATCTGCTGGATGACGGCGGGCATACAAGTTTCTCCGATTATTATATGGCTGCATATCTTGAAGATGACTTTGCGTATTCACTGCAGGCGCTTCAGGAACAGTATGATCCGGGTGAAGGGAAAAGAACTGAGTCAAGTGCCAAAGCAGCAAAAGGCGTGAGAGCAGCAAGAGCAGAAAAGATCGGAGATGCTTCTTATGTAGAACAGGGCGACACGGCGATGTTTGTCTTTGATGAATTCGTACTCGATCTGGACGGATGGAACGAATTCTATCAAAATGGTGCGGATCTGCCCGTGGAAACGGATACCTATGCGGCGTTCCATGCGGCGCTCGACAA
>CADCOU010000224.1 GCA_902803155.1 uncultured Lachnospiraceae bacterium
GACGGAGAAGGGATCCGTACACAGGCCTTCGATCCGTCGAAGATGGAAGATCCCAGCCTGATTATCTATGCTCCGGTGCGTGTGCTGGGTACGAATACGATCGTTACAAACGGCGACCAGACCGATACCATCTGGCAGGGTCTGCAGGATGGGAAAACCTTCGGGGAGTCCCTGCGGAGCAGAGAATTTGAGCCGGACGCTCCGAACTATACGCCCAGGATCTCAGCACTGCTGGATGTGCGCGGCGGGGAATTCGAATTCAGGATGAGTATCTTAAAGAGCGCAGAGGGGGATCCGTCCTGCTGTGAGCGTTTTACTTTCTCCTATGACCATCCGAAGGCCGGAGAAGGACGCTTTATCCACACCTATCAGTGTGACGGGAATCCACTTCCGAGTTTCGAGGGAGAGCCGGTCAGGGTCGACATCTCCGGGGACATCGACGCATTCACGGACCTGGTCTGGAACAGTCTGAACGACGACAACAAAGTTTCCCTGTTTGTGCGTTATATCGATATTGAGACCGGAATGTATGAGACCCGGATCGTCAATAAAAACGCCTGAGATTCCGTCAGGCATAGAGCAGTTCCTGCGGGCATGATACGGATAAGCCTATTCAGAAAGGATAGAAAAAGATATGAACGAACTTCAGTTGAAATACGGCTGCAACCCGAACCTGAAACCATCCCGGATCTTCATGGAGGGCGGAAGCGACCTTCCGATCACTGTCCTGTGCGGACGCCCGGGCTACATCAATTTCCTTGACGCGCTGAACGGCTGGCAGCTGGTATCGGAGCTGAAGAGAGAGACAGGACTTCCCGCCGCGGCGTCCTTCAAGCACGTCTCGCCTGCAGGCGCTGCAGTCGGCCTGCCGCTGACGAAGACACTCCGCCGTATCTACTGGGTGGATGACATGAAGGAAGAACTCTCGCCGCTCGCCTGCGCATATGCCAGGGCAAGAGGTGCGGACCGGATGAGCTCATTCGGAGATTTCATCTCCCTGTCGGATGAGTGCGACGCAGATACGGCGTCGATCATCAAACGCGAGGTTTCGGACGGAGTCATCGCACCCGGTTACACAGAGGAAGCACTGAACATCCTGAGCTCCAAGAAGAACGGGAATTACGTCGTGCTGCAGATGGATCCGGCATACCAGCCCGCAGAGCTCGAGCGCAAGCAGGTATACGGCGTGACCTTCGAACAGGGACGTCAGAATCTCGTGATCGATGACGCATTCCTGCAGAATGTCGTCACGAAAAACAAAGAGCTTTCGCCGGAAGCGATCCGCGATATCAAGATTTCCCTGATCACACTGAAATACACGCAGTCCAATTCCGTCTGCTTCGTTAAGGATGGACAGGCAATCGGCGTCGGTGCGGGACAGCAGTCGAGAGTACACTGCACCAGGCTGGCCGGCTCCAAGGCAGACAACTGGTACCTGAGACAATGTCCGAAGGTACTGGATCTGCCGTTCAGGGAAGACATCCGGAGAGCAGACCGCGACAATGCGATCGACATCTATATTGGTGAATGGTATGAGGATGTACTTTCCGACGGAGCGTGGGAGAAGATCTTCACCCGCCGCCCGGAAGTGTTTACCGCAGAAGAAAAGCGGGCCTGGCTGGACACCATGACAGACGTCACGCTCGGGTCCGACGCCTTCTTCCCGTTCTCGGACAACATCGAGCGCGCATACAAAAGCGGCGTGAAGTACGTCGCAGAGCCGGGCGGAAGCGTACGTGACGACGCCGTCATCGAATGCTGCGACAAATACGGCATGGCGATGGTCTTTACCGGGATCCGGCTGTTCCATCACTGAGAAAAAGACCGCCTGTGCGACTTAGCTTCTCTTTACGCCCTTCTTCTCGAGGAACGTATTGATACGGTCGACCGGATCAAGCAGATTGCTCAGTGAACCGTCGTGATTCAGAGTATCAATGATCAGGGCCAGGAACTTGCTCAGGTCACAGCTGTGATAATAGCTCCTGGTAAAGAGCTCCGGTCTCTGATAGGTCAGATTGGTGGTCAGGATCGAATGGAAGATCCCTTTCTTGTGGGCTTTATCAAACTTATCCAGACCAGCCGAGAAGATTCCGAACGTGGCACAGATGAAGATGCGTTTTGCCTTCCGGTCTTTTAGCTCCCTGGCGATATCCAGCGCGGTATCGCCGGAGGAGATCATATCGTCGATGATGACGACGTCTTTTCCTTCCACTGGCGAGCCCAGGAATTCATGGGCAATGACGGGATTCTTTCCGTCCACGATCTGAGTATAGTCTTTTCTCTTATAGAACATCCCCATGTCGACGCCGAGTACATTGGCCATATAGATCGCACGGTTGGTTCCGGCTTCATCCGGGCTGACGATCATCAGGTGTTCCGGCGAGACATTGAAATCCGGTGCTACCCGGTAGAGTCCCTTGATAAACTGATAGACCGGACGGAAGTTTTCGAACCCGGACAGCGGGATCGCGTTCTGGATACGGGGATCGTGCGCTTCGAAGGTTATGATATTCTCAACTCCCATGCGGACCAGATCCTTCAGAGCCTGCGCGCAGTCCAGCGACTCACGTGCGGTCCGGCGGTCCTGACGGCTCTCGTAGAGATAGGGCATGATGACGTTGAGGCGTCTGGCCTTGCCGCCGATCGCTGCGATGATGCGTTCCAGATCGATAAAATAGTCGTCAGGGGACATGCGGTTGACTTTGCCCCGCAGGGTATAAGTGACGCTGTAGTTGCAGACGTCGACCAGCAGGAAGATATCATTTCCGCGTATGGAATCGAATATGGTGGCCTTTCCTTCACCGCTTCCGAATCTCGGAGTCTCCGTACGGATCAGGTAATTGTCCCTGACATACCCGTGCATCTGAGGATGCGCGTGGTGCTTGTGTTCACGCTCCTCCCGCCACTGTACGATATGATCATTGACTTTCTTCCCCATCTCCGTGCTGGAGGCAAGCGCAATGATCCCGAGATTACCGACCGGGAGCTCATCCAGATTCAGATTGGAGGCAGCCATCGTTCCGGTTATTTCTTCGGGCATGTCGTCGTCAACGATAGTAGCTGCGGAGTCGTATGAGCCAGTCTGCATGTTGAAGGTCCTCCTGAGGGATGTTGTCTTGTGCCAAGCTGTTTGCTTTACTGTCTGAGTCGTTTCTGAACCCGGATGTCTTTGCCGAACGCTTCCACCAATGTAAAGCATTCCAGAATCCGGGAAGAGATCCTCTCTGAGTATATTCTTGAAAGATCCTGCAGGGAGAGATTGGTGGAAATGACGATCCCAAGCCCGTCCGCGATCCTGCTGCTCAGCAGCCGGAAGAGCGCGGAGACAACGAAGGAATTCACCATCTCCGTCCCCAGGTCATCGACGATGAGGAGATCGCAGCCGGACAGATACGCGTCGTCCACCGCTTCGTCCGGTGCATCCTGTTCCCCGGCAAATCTTGCTTCCGCCAGTTTGTCGAAGAGTTCTCCGGCTGAATAGTAGATGACCGAGTGTCCGCTGTCAATAACTTCCTTTGCGATGCAGTGCGTCAGGAAAGTCTTTCCGACACCGGTCGGGCCGGTCAGGAGCAGATAATTGTCCATGTTTCCGGCAGCGTATCTTTCAGCGAACTGTCTGCAGGATGAGACCGCGTTCTCCATGATCTCCCTGGAGCTGTTCCCGTTTCTCGGATGCTTCAGATCCTCCGGGTAATAACTCATGTCAAGGGTGGAAAAGTTCTCTTTTTCCAGCACCTGGGCAAGGCCGGACTGTGTATAGAACAGCCGGATGACCTCCCGGTCAAAACAGCTGCAGCGCCTGCCGTCCACAAAACCGGTATCCCTGCATTTGCTGCAGGTGTAGACCGGGTCCAGATAGTCTTCCGGAAAAGAATGCGCCGCGAGCAGTTTCCTGCGTTTTTCTGCGGGATCCATCCCGCCTGCAGCTTTTTTCAGTAGCTCCAGGAAGGGGACAGCGACGCCTCCTGCCGCATGGTCATCCATGGGAGAGAGCATCGAACGCACTTTTTCCGCAGCAAAACCGGCAACCGCCCGGTCAAGACTGCGAAGCTCGGGAACCGCCTCATAAGCGGTCTTCCGGTGTTCTTCCTCGACATGGTGGTTGCTGATACGTCTCTGGTCATAGACGCGCATGACCGCGTCATACTGTGAATGTGTAAGCCCCATGTATTATGACTCCTGTGACTTTTTCATCGCGCCGGTCTCCTGCGTCTGCATGACCCTGACGGCAAGATCATCCCAGTCATTTCCGGAGGGCTCAAAATTGACAAACCTTCCTGCGGAAGATGTGTGTGCGGAGGCTGCCTGCCGGCTCTGGACCTGCCGGACGGTCTGTTCGTGCAGCTGGTCGAGCGCTTTTACATCAGCAGGCGATTTCACATTGTTTTCGTGCCAGCTGCGCAGGATGGAATCCGTATAAGAAAACTGTGCCTTGCCGATCTGCAGGATCGTGCGCTCGCAGGCCTCACAGATCAGATCCGTTCCGAATGAGTATTCATTCAGCCAACGATCCATATATTCCGTCTCTGCGGGAGTCGGGGTGCGGTTCTGGATCCCCAGCGAACGGAATATCTCAAAGTATTCCTTCCGGAACGGATCCCCTTCGCGCCTTGCCTCCTCTACGGTACGGATCCCTTTTTCGGTCCAGTTCTGAGCGACCTTCTGGATGTAATGAAAACTGGTGTGATTTTTTGACACACAATAATCAAGC